>JAKFWI010000057.1 GCA_021731965.1 Hyphomonadaceae bacterium
TTCGACAGGCTTTGATGAGCCTTCTAAGTCGTTGATTTCATTGGTCGGGGCGGCGGGATTCGAACTCGCGACCCCTTGCTCCCAAAGCAAGTGCTCTACCAGGCTGAGCTACGCCCCGAACCAGGCAGGGGGTTTCGCGCCTTTCGGGGCCACGCGCAAGCCGCTTTTGCTTCAGCGCGCCGAGGAAAGGCCTTTGGGGACGGCGGCGCTTAGCCCATCGAGCTGCCAGACACCGCCAAGATAGGGCGGCAGATCATTGACAAACGCGCCAACCACCACACCGCGCCCCGCGCCATCGAAAGCCATGTTGGTGACATAAGGTGCCGGCACCAGAATTTCGCCCAGCAATTTCCCCTGGCTATCCAGCCGCAAAAGCCGGCCCTCGCCATACAACGCCACGATGATTTCCCCGTTCGGCGCGCGCTCAAGCCCATCGGGGCCAGCCTCGCGATAGCTGCCCCGCTGGCCTGTCAACGCCTCCACATCGGCAAACACGCGCCTTGTGCCCAATTTGCCGGGGGCCGAAATCGGGAAGTCCAGCACGCGGCGCGCCAAATGCTCACTGACCAGCAAGCGCTTGCGCCCTGCATCCACATACACGCCATTGGGGTAGCGCAAATTCGCCGCCACCACATGGGCCGCGCCCGCCGCGTCGAGATAATAAACCTCCCCCTCGGCATCAGCATCCTTGGAAAACACCCCAGGATCGGAGAAATACACCCCGCCATACGCATCAGCGAAGCAATCATTCGGATCATCGAAGGCGCGCCCCTCGGCATCGGCGACGATCTGACGCACAGCCTTGCCCAGCTGATCCACCTCCACCAGCCTATGCCCCAAATGGCAAAGCACCAGAAAGCCCTGGCCGTAGGGGGCGATGGCGGTGGGCCCGCAGCCGCGCTGCTGGAAAAAGGCGCGCTTGCCTCGACCTTCGCGCACATAGACCGCATCCGCACCCATTTCCGCGACAAAGAGCTTGCCGGCGCTCCATAGCGGCCCTTCGGGATATTTGGCCGCCTCATCGAGCGGCAAAAGGCTGATGGCCGCGGCCAGCGCCAAGCCGATCATTCGCACTCCTCCCGGCGCTGACGTGGTGTGTTTCGGGAATTGGCCCGATCAATCATCAGCAACGTGTTGGCGCTGTTGCGATCATCCCTAAAGGCGGCGGCTTTGGCGTCGAACACCGCGGGCTTGCCCCCCGCCACCAGCGCCGGCAAGGCATGGCGAAAGGCAAATTGCTTTTGCAAAACCTCGGCCCGCTTGGCCAGCTCGGCCCGGCTTTTGGCTTTGCCCTGATAGGCGATCAGCACCACATTTGAAGGCACTCCGGCGGCCGCACCGGTTGAAAAAGCTTCGACATTGCCAAACACCTCGCGCAGGCTGGCCGCGAGGCTGTCATAGAACAGCGTGGTGGGCTCCACATTCTGCGCCACCACGCCGCCGGGGCTCAAGCGCGCCTTGACCAGCTCGAAAAACTCAACGCTCGTTAGCGTTTCCGGCACCCAGGTGCCGCGATAGGCATCGACGATGATGATGTCATGCAGCCCAGGGTGTTCGGCCAAATATTTGCGGCCATCGGCCACCTCAATTTTCAGCCGCCCATCGGGCTTGAGCCCAAAATGCTTGGTGGCCATGGCCACGACGCCGGGATCGATCTCCACCCCCGTCAGCCGGGTCTTGGGCAAGAAATGCTGGAGGTAGGATAAAGTCGAGCCGCCGCCGACGCCGATTTCCAGGATGGAATCGAGCTTTTTGGGAAAGACCAAAGCGGCGGTGACGGCGCGCGTGTAGGCGACCGGCAGCTTGGTGGGATCATCGAGCTCGCGGATGGATTCCACGAATTCGCAGCGGCCCACCACAAAATCGAGATAGACGCTGGCCCCCACTTTGCGCACCACGATGGAATTATAGGGCGAATCCAGGCGCTCCACGATGGAATCGCGCGCCAGCACCGCACTGGCCGGCACGAGCAGCAGGAAAATCAGCAAAGCGCGCGGCAGCCAAACCATGTTACTCTCCGTTGCCCTTTGGGCCGCGCGCCAGGCACGGCTTCGTTTCCCCCGGCGCGCCAGCTTAACCCCGTTCTCGCCTGAAAACCACGTCACACTTTTCAGGAAAGGTCTCATCGAGCAGACGATGCGCCAGCCGCGGGACAGGGTGGCCAGCGCCGCGTGGCAGGCCCTAGGGGAGTCGAACCCCTCTTTTCAGGTTGAAAACCTGACGTCCTAACCGATAGACGAAGGGCCCGCGCGCGAGAGGGCGCTGTATAATGCGCGCAGCCGCGCGACGCAAGGCACTTGTCTTCTCCTCTAGCAGGCTGTTGAAGAACTCCGGCACGGCCGCGACGGCAAGAATTTTTTGCCTTCCCTGAGCAGGAGCCGGGCAAAGCGCGATGCGGGGCATCGGGCCAGACCGGCGACGCCCTCAGGACAAAAAATCCTGCCGTCCTAGAGGGATGCGGCCGATTTCGGCTTCGGGTTCGTCGTGTCCCAGCCCCCGTAGCACCGCTACGCGAACTGGGCCTCTCCTGCCCGAAAGCGCAAAATCGGCTTCGCATCGCGGCTCGCGGGAGTTTTTCAGCAGCCTGCTAGGCAGCACATGATCTGTCCGGTTTAGGGGGACACGCGGGCGCGTCCATTCGGCTGGTGCAAGTCCTGGTCGATATTCGGCTCCCGATGACGCGCGCCTCCAACCCGCTGGCCACCCATGCCCAAGCCGCCCCGCCGCATCATGGCTGCGCAATGAGCCCCTTGGTTCGAGCCCGTCAGCCGATTGTCGCTGTCATAGCCATAGCTGCGCGCGCCGCGCGCCAGCGATCTGTTTTGGCCGGGCGATGTGGGCTATAGGTCGTTCCGGTAGCCGATCCGCGAGGTGGACTTGCCGAACCAGACGCCATTCGCATGGGTGAATCGCCCCGGTTTTTTCGGAGGGTGGTTTGCTCAACGATTAGGCGACCATATCGAGTTTGTTCAGGCTTGCCTTGAAGGCCTCCTCTGCTTCGGCGGGCGGAATGGTGCCGTGTCGCCGGCGGCAAGAGCGCGCCTTTAGACGAGGAGGATGAGCCCGTCGCCGTCGCTGAGCTTTACCAGCTTCTCAGGAGACGTGGCTTTACGGCATTTGAGGTCGGAGAGCTTCATCGCGGTGGGAAATCCGGCGGAGGCCGAAATTTTCCCAACATTTTCCCAACAGAATCGCGAAAATCAATGAGACGCCCCGGATCAGAGCGAGGGATCGCTCCTTACGTCCCAAGGGCGAAAACCCCTTGGGAGACACACACTTCGGAGACCATCTGAGACGCCCTGAAACAGGGTGACTGGGAGCCGAAAAAAGGGGAATGGTGCCGCCTGCGTGACTCGAACACGCGACCCCCGCATTACGAATGCGGTGCTCTACCGGCTGAGCTAAGGCGGCTCTGGCTGCCATGATCGTCACCCAACCAGGGTTTGGCGAATTTGGCACCTTGGGTTAGCTCTCCTAATCTCCTGGCCCCAAGAGGGCAAGGCCAGTAATGGCGGCAGGGCCCGCTCACCCGGCTTTGGTGCCTGGCAAGGTGCGATCGCCCAGGCGCATGGCACGCAATTCGGCGGGGCTTTCCCCGGCCAAACGCGCACTGCCGCCATTGGCATTCACGAACCCAGCGCTGAAGGGCGCATCGGCCAGGCCGCGCTCCAGCCGCATATGGACCAGGCGGCCGCGATCACCAAACTCGCTCGCCAGCGCCCGCCATTCCGCATCGCCATATAAAAAGGGCGAGTCCTCGGGATCGAGATCAGACCAATCCGGCTCGCGCGGGGCGCAGATGGCCTGGCCCACCCAATGGCGCGTATTGGCCTCATCTCCGCGCGCCCGGCACAAGGTGGCGAACAGGCCGCACACCCGCGACGATGGCAGCGAGCGATAGGCCGCATCCAGCGAATCCCAGGCTAGGCTCCAATCCTGGCGCTCCATGGCCAGTTCAGCGGTCAGCAATTTGCTTTCGCGGTGATCGGGGCGGGTTTTTGCCAGCGCTTCAAGGCTCTGCGCCCGCTCAGCCGGGCTGGCCTCGGCGCGCACATCGCGATAGGCTGCGGCGATGGCCGGGTGCGGCGCGGCCATCCAGGCCTCCTCCAGCACCGCCACCGCCTTCCAGGTTTCGCCTTGGCCGCGCAGCAAGCGGGCCGCCAAGATAGCCGCGGGCGTCAAAGCGGCGGCGCAGCGCGTGGCCCGCACCACCAAATCCACAGCCCCTGGCACATTGCGATCCCGCTCCAGCCGCGATCCCGCCGCGCACAGCAGCACAGCGCGCCGGCGCTTGCAGGCTTCGGGTTGCACGGCCTGGCGGCGCTCGGCCTCGTCCAGGGCCTCCAACGCGCCGAGCCAATCATAGGCTTGCAAACGCAGCTCCGCGACCGCCAGCGCCGGCCAGCCCGCCGTGCGTGACAGTTTCAACGCGGCCTCGGCATGCGCCAGCGCGGCGGTGCGCTCATCCTTGGCCAGAGCCAAATCCAACAGGCCCTTGCGGCCCAGCAATTCGGTTTCGGAATGCGAGAGCATTTCGGTGTACAGCCGCTCCATCTCCGCGCCGTCACCCTTGGCCTCGGCGGCGCGGGCGCGCAGCACCTGCACGAGGCGTGGCTCCTGCAACACCTTTGCGGCCACCAGCGCGTGCTCCACCCCCTGGCGCATTTCGCCGCCATCGAAAGCGATCAATGCCTGCGCCAAGGCGTCATCGGCGTGCTGCCGGCGCGCGCGTTCGGAGGCGAAGGTCATCCGCCCCCCGGCATCGAGCAGAAAACCCAACACGGGCAGCAACACCGCGAGGCCCAAAGCCAAAGCGATGACGCTGAACACGGCGGTGGTTTGGATCCGCTGGCCAAACCATTCCACCGTGACGAGCCCGGGGCTTTGCGCACCCCACAGGGCAAACAAAGCGGCTGCAACCGCAACGATCAGCAACAGCGCCATCCGAAGCATGCTTACCCTTTCACGAGTTCGGCGCGGATCGCCGCCAATCGCGCGTCGATGTCGAGCCGCCGACGCGCGCCGTCA
>JAKFWI010000188.1 GCA_021731965.1 Hyphomonadaceae bacterium
CGAGAGGCAGGGTTGCCAGGGTGCTCTGGCCAGGTGCGCCTGGGCAGGCCGTTATCGACAGGGCGCATTTCGATGCAATCGGAAACCGGGCAGACATGCTGGCACAGATTGCAGCCTACGCAATCGTCATCGACCACCGTGAATAGCCGCGCCCCGCCAGGCGCTTCGCTGATGCGGATGGCCTGGTGGGAAGTATCCTCACAGGCGATGAAACAGCGCCCGCAGCCAATGCAGGCCTCCGGCCGGATAAAGGCCTTGGTATCGAAATTCATGTTGAGGGAATTCCAATCCACGACATTGCGCGCTGCGCGGCCGCGGAAATCCTCAATATTGCCATAGCCTTTTTCGTCCATGAAGCGGGCCAGCCCGTCAATCATGTCCTCCACGATCCGAAATCCATAGAGCATGGCCGCGGTGCAGACCTGCACACTGCCCGCCCCCAAGGCGATGAATTCGGCGGCGTCGCGCCAAGTGGTGATGCCGCCAATGCCAGATATCGCCAAGCCCGCCGTGGCCCGATTGCGCCCGATTTCGCTGACCATGTTGAGGGCGATCGGCTTGACCGCCTCGCCGCAATAGCCGCCATGGGTTCCTTGCCCATCCACGATGGGCGTGGGGGCCATGGCATCAAGATCAATGCTCGTCAACGAATTGATCGTGTTGATCAGAGCAACCCCGCGCGCCCCGCCCGCCAGCGCGGCCTCGGCCGGGATGAGGATGTCCGTCACATTCGGCGTCAATTTGGCAAACACGGGCAAGCCCGTCGCCTCCACCACCCAGCGGGTGGCTTGCTCCACCAAGGCTGGGGCCTGCCCGATGGCGGAGCCCATGCCGCGCTCACACATGCCGTGCGGGCAGCCAAAATTCAGCTCCAGCCCCTGCACGCCCGTGTTGGCCACCTGGACAGCCAGGGTTTTCCATGCGTGCTCTTCCATCACCGCCATGATGGAGCCGATAATCACCCGATCGGGCCATTCGCGGCGCATCTCTTCGATTTCGCGCAGATTGATTTCCAGCGGGCGATCCGAAATCAGCTCGATATTGTTGATGCCAATCGGGCGCCCGGACATGTCCCGGTGCACACCATAGCGGCTGGCCACATTCACCACCGGCGGATCGGCCCCCAGCGTTTTCCAAACAGCGCCGCCCCAGCCGGCGCGGAATGCCCGCTCGACATTGTATTTCTTGTCCGTTGGAGGCGCGGAGGCCAGCCAAAAAGGATTGATCGAGGCAATCCCCGCGATCGTGCAGCCCAGATCGGCCATGCCCACTCCCTATGCCGCTCCGCGAACATCCTGATCCGCTGCGATGGCGGCGCGCATGCCATCCGCCACCGCCTGAACCGTCAAATCCTGGCCGCGCGCCACGCAATCGCCGCCCGCATACACCTTATCGAGCGAGGTGCGCCCCGCTTCATCCACCCAGATCTTTGGGCCGTCCATTCTCAAAGCCGAAAGGCCCGCGCCACGGAGGCCCTGGCCAATCGCCACCAAAACCAGATCGGCCCCGAGGGTGAAGGCTGCGCCGCCATCCACCAGCTTGCCGGCCTCCAGGCGGGTTTCGGCGCAAGTCACTTCCACGCCGTCTTGCCCCTCCAAAGCCGCCGCGATGCGCAACGGGCGCGCCCAACAGCGCAGCAGCACGCCATTGGCCGCCGCCAATTCCTGCTCCCAGGCCGTGGCACCCATGTGCGCTGGCCCACGCCGATAGAGCAAAACCACCTCTTTGGCCCCTAGGGCCTTGGCCTGCATGGCCGCATCGATGGCGGTATTGCCGCCGCCAATCACCACCACGCGCCGCTTGCTGCCCATGGTGGATTTGTCCGCTGCGGCACGCAAATCGGCAATAAAGCCCAAGGCATCGCGCACTTGCGGCAGATCCGCGCCCGGCACATCCAGCCGCTGCGCCGCGCCAAGCCCGACCCCCATGAACACCCCGGCAAATTCGCGGCGCAGATCGTCCAGCGTCAGGCTTTCCCCCAATGCCGCGCGGTATTGGATCTCAATCCCGCCAATCGAAAGCAGAAAGGCCAGTTCGCGCTGGGCGAAATCATCAGCCATCTTATAGGCGGCTAAGCCATATTCATTCAGCCCGCCGCCTTTGGGGCTGCGCTCAAAAATTGTGACATCATGGCCCAGCATGGCGGCCCGATGCGCGAAGGCAAGGCCCGCCGGCCCCGAGCCGATCACCGCAAATTTGCGCCCGCTGGGCTTAGCCCGCCCAAAAGGATGCGTGCCGCTTTGCTGCGCCTGGACCATCGCGGCATCGACCGCGCGCCGCTGCAGCAAACCAATTTTCACGGGCGCGCCCTCGGTGTGGTTGACCACGCAGGCCCCCTCGCACAACACTTCTGTGGGGCAGGCGCGCGCGCAGGTTCCGCCCAAAATATTGGCGCTGAGGATAGTCTGGCCCGATCCGCCCAAATTGCCGCTGCGGATCTGATGGATGAAGGTGGGAATATCGATGGCCGTGGGGCAGGCCCGAATGCAGGGCGCATCATAGCAATAAAGGCAGCGCGACGCCTCGATCACGGCTTGCCCCGCGCTTAACGGCGGATGCAGATCGCTGAAATTGGCCGCGACTTCTGCCGCACTCAATCCAACGCCATCCTGGGGGCTCGCCAATCGCTTCACCAATACGCCTTTTCTGACACCCTGATATTGCGCTGCAGCAATGGTCAACCAATCGGAAAGACAAACAATCGCTCGGCTTTGCCAACATCGATCTTGCATACCGCGGTTGATGAGTCGCATAATTTTACCAAGTGATCAAGAAATTCAAAGGCGGGGAAGCCGGCTTGTTCAAGGACATCATCATCGCCAAGCGCGACGGGCAGGCATTGCCTCGTGCAGCCATTGAGCGCTTCGTCGCCGGCCTTTCGGATGGCTCCTTGCCGGCAGAGCAAATATCGGCTCTGGCCATGGCCATCTTGCTGCGCGGCATGTCGGATCAGGAAACCGGCTGGCTGACGGCGGCCATGGCCGCTTCCGGCACCATGCTGGATTGGCGCGGCGAGGGCCTGCCCGGCCCGGTAGTGGACAAGCATTCCACCGGGGGCGTCGGGGATAAGGTTTCCCTGATGCTGGCACCGATGGTTGCGGCGTGCGGCGGTTTTGTGCCGATGATCTCCGGGCGCGGTTTGGGCCATACCGGCGGCACGCTGGATAAGATGGCCGCCATTGCCGGCTACCGGGTCGATCCCGATTTGGCCTTGTTTCGCAAGGTGGTGCGCGCGGCGGGCTGCGCCATTATCGGCCAGACCCGTGATCTGGCCCCGGCGGATCGTCGCCTTTACGCTATCCGCGATGTCACCGGCACGGTCGAATCCATTCCATTGATCACGGCCTCCATTTTATCCAAAAAGGTCGCTGCGGGCCTAGAGGCCTTGGTGATGGATGTCAAAGTCGGCAGCGGCGCTTTTATGCGGGAGCAAAGCCAGGCGCAGGCTTTAGCCCAATCGATTATTGGGGCCGGTGAGGCCGCGGGGCTGCGCGTGCGGGCCCTGATCACCGATATGAATGAGCCGCTCGGCAGCAGCATCGGCAATGCCCTGGAGGTGCTGGAAGCCGCCGCTTATCTGACGGGCTCCGCCCCGCGTGAGCCGCGCTTGCACGCCATCACCATGGCCTTGGCCGCGGAAATGCTGGTGGCCAGCGGCTTGGCACCAGATCGCGCCGCTGGCCATGCGCGCGCTGAGGCGGCCTTGGCCAATGGCAGCGCGGCCGAGCGCTTCGGGCGCATGGTCCGTGCACTGGGCGGGCCCGGCGATTTCCTCGAAGCCCCGCAAAATTATCTGGCCAAAGCGGCCTTTAGCGCCCCGATTCCCGCATTAAGGGAGGGCTATCTCGCCGCCAGCGACGGGCGCGCCATCGGCAATGCCTTGATCGCCATGGGCGGCGGGCGCAGCCGCCAAGATGACGTGCTCGATTTGGCCGTCGGCTTCACGCAGGTTCAGCCGCTGGGCACCCAAATGGCCCCCGATACGCCCTTGGCAATCGCCCACGCCTCAAGCCAAGCGGCTTTGGAGGCGGCCATCGCCAGCTTCCGGACCGCATGCAGCTTTGCCGACGCCCCGCCAGCCCCGCGCACCGTGATCACCGCTTATCTTCCTTAATTTAACAGCAACCCACAGCGTTTGGAGACGAACATGGATCCGCGTTTTATCGGCATTGCTGGGGGCTTGGTGATTCTAATTATCGCTTTGCTGTTTTCAACCAAACGCGGCGCCATCAACTTGCGCATTGTCTGCTCGGCTTTGGCCTTGCAAATCGCCATCGGCTTTTTCGTGTTGAAAACCCCGATCGGCAAAACCGTGATCCTGCGCATCTCGGAGGGCGTCAACACGGTTATTGGCTATTCCAATGCCGGCATTTCCATGGTGTTCGGCAAGCTGGCCAGTGATGCCAATCTCGGCGTGATCTTTGCCGTGCATGTCTTGCCCATCCTCATCTTCTTTTCGGCTTTGATCGCGGTGCTGTATCATTTGCGCATCATGCAATTGATCGTGGCCGGCGTGGGCACCGCGCTACAATTTCTGATCGGCGCGCGGCCCGTGGAATCGCTCAATTCCGCCGCCACCATCTTTGTGGGGCAAACCGAATCGCCTTTGGTGATCAAGCCGTATCTGGACCGGCTGACGGGCCCGCAAGTCTTTGCCATCATGGTTGCGGGCATGGCCTCGGTGGCGGGCACGGTTTTGGCGGCCTACGCTTTACTCGGTATTGATATCGGCTTTCTGCTGGCCGCCAGCTTCATGGCTGCGCCCGGCGGCCTGCTGATGGCCAAACTGATGATGCCCGATGAGAAAGGCCCTCAGGCGGATCAATTGCAGGTTTCGGCGATATTGGCTGAGCGCTCCCACGCGGACAACGTGATCATGGCTGCCGGCATTGGTGCGCAAGATGGCATGAAGCTGGCCTTCAACATTGGGGCAATGCTGATCGCGTTTGTCGGGCTGATTGCATTGTTGAATGGCATGATGGGCGGGCTGGGCG
>JAKFWI010000003.1 GCA_021731965.1 Hyphomonadaceae bacterium
CCAACAACGCCGCGGAGGGATCGCCCCGGTAATCGGCGCCCAGCTTATCGATTTCATCGAGTAGAAACAATGGGTTGGTAGACTTCGTTTTTTTCAGGGATTGGATCACCCGCCCCGGCATCGAGCCGATATAGGTGCGCCGATGGCCGCGAATCTCCGCCTCGTCGCGCACGCCGCCCAGCGAAACGCGCACGAAATCGCGCCCGGTGGCCCGGGCGATCGAGCGACCCAAAGAGGTTTTGCCCACGCCGGGCGGGCCAACCAGGCAAAGGATCGGCCCGCGCACCTTATTGGTGCGTTGCTGTACCGCCAGATATTCGAGCACCCGCTCCTTGACCTTATCCAGGCCGAAATGATCTTCGTCCAAAATCTGCGCCGCTGCGACCAGATCCTTGCGGACCTTCTTTTTCACGCCCCAGGGCAGCGACAGCATCCAATCCAGATAATTGCGCACCACGGTGGATTCCGCCGACATGGGCGACATTTGCCGCAGCTTTTTGACTTCCGCCTCGGCCTTGGTGCGTGCCTCCTTGGATAGCTTGACCGTGCGGATCCGTTCTTCCAGCTCAGCGATATCCTCGCGGCTGTCATCGGTCTCGCCCAACTCGCGCTGGATGGCCTTCATTTGCTCGTTCAGATAATATTCGCGCTGCGTCTTTTCCATTTGCCGTTTGACGCGACCTTTAATCTTGCGCTCGACCTGCAAGACATTCACCTCTCCCTCCATCAGAGCGAGGATTTTGTCGAGCCGCGCCGCGACATCGATCGTCTCCAGCAAACGCTGCTTTTCCTCAAGCTTGGTGGAAAGGTGCGCCGCCACGGTATCCGCCATGCGGGCAGGCTCGCTGATTTGCGAGACAGCCGCGATGACTTCCGTCGGCGTCTTGCGCGAAAGCTTGGCAAAGGATTCAAATTGTCCTGCCACCGCGCGGCAGCCCGCCAGGGCCTCGGGCGTGTCGCCATTGCTCTCGACGATCAGCTCGATTTGCGCTTCGAAAAACTCCTTGCGGCTCGTGAAGCGGCGAATGCGCGCGCGCGACACGCCCTCCACCAGGACCCGCACCGTGCCATCCGGCAATTTCAGCAATTGCACCACATTGGCCACGGTGCCGACGGTATAAATTCCTTCGGTGCTGGGCTCATCTTCCGCGGCGTCGCGCTGGGCCGCCAGCAAGACCTTTTTATCCGTGCGCATCACCTCATCAAGGGCGCGCACGGATTTCTCGCGGCCCACGAACAAAGGCGCGGCCATGTGAGGAAACACCACAATGTCGCGGATCGGCAAAACTGGCAGCACCAAAACTCCAGCCATTGCAGCACTCCCGTTATCAATAATCCGCCCCGCCGCGCGCGCGCTGACCGCGGCCGAAGCGCAGCATGGGGCCCACCCTTGCCGGATCGGCAAGGCCTAAGTCATATGAGCTGTGGAAAAACCCCACTTTGCCCAGCACCGGCGGCCATGCGCCGGAAAAGCCAAAATGAGAAAAGCCCGTCAGCAGCTTCGCCAGAAAGCGAGGCACTGGAAAGAGGCATGCAAAGCGCTACTCCTGCTGCCTCATCCCCGCCACGCGCATATGGCGCTGGCATCGTCACGGATCAAGCGCGGCGCCCGCTCAGCCGACGGATTCGGTGCCGTTGCGTCGCTCGGAATAAATCAGCAAAGGCTTGGCCCGACCATCGACGACATCGGCCGAAACCACCGCCTCTTCCACACCGCGCATAGTGGGCAGCTCAAACATGGTATCGAGCAGGATGGCCTCGAGGATCGAGCGCAGCCCGCGCGCGCCGGTCTTGCGCTGAATGGCGCGCCGGGCAATGGCCCGCATCGCCTCTTCCGGGAAGGTCAGGCGCACATTTTCCATCTCGAACATGCGCTGATATTGCTTGACCAGCGCGTTGCGCGGCTCGGTCAAAATCTGGATAAGCGCTGCTTCGTCGAGATCCTCCAGCGTCGCCAGCACCGGCAACCGGCCGACGAATTCCGGGATCAGGCCAAATTTTAGCAAATCCTCGGGCTCCACCGCCCGCAGCAACTCACCCGAGCGCCGATCATCCGCATCGCGCACCTTCGCACCGAAGCCGATGGATGAGCCCTTGCCGCGCTGGGAGATGATTTTCTCCAGGCCCGCAAAGGCCCCCCCGCAGATAAACAGGATGTTGGTGGTATCCACCTGCAGGAATTCCTGCTGCGGATGCTTGCGCCCGCCCTGCGGCGGCACAGAGGCCACCGTGCCCTCCATGATCTTCAGCAAAGCCTGCTGCACGCCCTCGCCCGAGACATCGCGCGTGATCGAGGGGTTATCGGATTTGCGGCTGATTTTATCGACTTCATCGATATAGACGATGCCGCGCTGCGCCCGCTCCACATTGTAATCGGCGGCCTGCAGCAGCTTTAGGATGATGTTTTCCACATCCTCGCCCACATAGCCGGCCTCCGTCAGCGTGGTGGCATCAGCCATCGTGAACGGCACATCGATGATTCGTGCCAGCGTTTGGGCAAGCAGCGTCTTGCCGCAGCCCGTGGGGCCGACCAGAAGGATGTTGGATTTGGCCAATTCCACGTCATTGTTTTTGGCCGCGTGGTTCAGCCGCTTATAATGATTATGCACCGCGACCGACAGCACCCGCTTGGCGTGCTCCTGCCCAATCACGTAATCATCAAGAACATCTTTGATTTCGCGCGGTGTTGGCACGCCTTCTTTGGATTTAACCAAAGACGTTTTGTGCTCCTCACGAATAATATCCATGCACAGCTCAACGCATTCATCGCAGATGAACACCGTTGGACCTGCAATAAGTTTGCGCACCTCATGCTGGCTCTTGCCGCAGAAGGAGCAGTACAGCGTATTCTTCGAGTCGCCGCCGCCAGATGTCTTACTCATGAGGGCTCCTCAGCAAGCCCGAACCAAGCCGATCTTGTAGTTCGTCGGCACACCAAACTGATATAATACTCATTTGGTTTGATAATTCGTCAATCCATAATCACGATTTGCCATTTCAGCATACGCTAGGGCCGCTCGCAAGCCAGCGGCCGAACTGCGCGCACATCACGAAGCCGAACCAGAGCCGGTTTCGCCCTCTGGCAGCTCCCGCTTCTCGAACACGCGGTCAACGATACCAAAAGCCATCGCCTCCTGCGCCGTCATAAAATGATCACGGTCCAGCGTGCGCTCGATCGTCTCATAAGGCTGGCCGGTGTGGCGGACATAAATCTCGTTCAAGCGCCGCTTGGTGGCGATCATGTCTTCGGCATGGCGCGCGATGTCAGACGCCTGCCCGCGATAGCCCCCAGAGGGCTGGTGCACCATCACGCGCGCATTCGGCAGGCATACGCGCAGGCCCTTCTCACCGGCCGCCAGCAGCAGCGAGCCCATGGATGCCGCCTGGCCGATACACACCGTGGATACCGGGCTGCGGATGTATTGCATGGTATCGTAAATGGCCAAGCCAGACGATACCACCCCGCCCGGCGAGTTGATATACATGGCGATTTCGCGCTTAGGGTTTTCCGATTCCGCGAACAGCAATTGCGAAACGATCAAGCTGGCGGTGACATCCTCAACCGGGCCGGTTAGGAATATAATCCGCTCCTTCAAGAGGCGGGAGAAAATGTCGTAAGCGCGCTCCCCGCGGCTCGTCTGCTCGACCACCATCGGCACGAGGCTCATGAGTTTTTCGGCAGGATCGAACATCGCGCTTCCTTCAGTTTGTGGCATGGCGCAGAATCATCCGCCCGAACGCTTCCCCTGATGTGCGAAGCGCCAGGCCAAAGCGCAAGCCCCTTTGCTTAAGCTGCCGCGGGCGCGGTCTCGTCTGGATCGGCGTACAAATCCAAGCGGCTGACGACCCGCTCTTCGATTTTGGCCAGTTCAAGGATATAATCCACGACCTTTTCTTCATAGATCGGCGCGCGCACCTGGGCCAATGCATTTGGGTTTTTCTGCAAAAACTCAAAAACCTGCTTTTCCTGGCCGGGAAATTGCCGCGCCTGCGCAACGATGGCGTTGGATAATTCCTGCTGCGAAACCTGCACATTGCTGCGTTGGCCGATTTCGGCAAGGATCAGGCCCAGGCGCACACGGCGCTCGGCGATGCGCAGATAATCGGCTTTTAAGGCTTCTTCAGATTTCGCGGCATCTTCTGCATCCAGGCCTCCACTGGCTTTGTCGGCCTCCACTTGGCGCCAGATCTGTGAAAATTCGGCGTTCACCATGGCCGGCGGTAGATCGAAGCTGTGGGCCGCGTCCAATTGGTCGAACAACACGCGTTTAATGCGCAAACGGGATTGCTTGGCGTGCTCCGCCGCCATTTGGGCGCGCAGGGCATCGCGCAAAGCAGCGGCATCCTCCAGGCCAAGCTTTTGCGCGAACGCATCGTCGGCCACGCCTTCGATGGGCGCTTGCACTTTCAACACCTTCACCTCGAAAACCGCCGGCTTTCCCGCCAAGGTGGGCACGCCGTAATCTTCGGGAAATTGTATCTCCATGGCTTTTTCATCGCCGGCCCGCAGGCCGATCAAACCAGGCTCAAAGCCGGGGATGAATTGGTTGGAGCCAATCACCACATGCGCACCCTCGGCCGCGCCGCCCTCAAAGGCTACCCCGTCAATACGGCCCAGAAAATCCAGCTCCACGCGGTCCCCATCCACCGCCTCGCCCTCCTTGTCGGTCCATTCACGCGAATCGCGCAGCAATTGCACCAGGGCCGCATCGATCTGGGTTTCTTCGACCGGCGTCACCAGGCGTTCAAGGTGCAGCTCTTCGGGCTGCACCGGCGCAAAATCGGGCATGACTTCCACGTGAAAATGGAAGGAGAGATCTGCCTCGCCGCGCACGACGGCCTCAATATCCGCCTCCAAATGCAAATGTGGCTCGGTGGCGACGCGTACCGAAGCCTCCTCGATGGCCTGGCGCGTGCCCTTTTGCACTTCTCCATCAATGATTTCCCGCAGCAGGCTCGGCCCATACACCTTGCGGATGTGCGATTCCGGGGC
>JAKFWI010000066.1 GCA_021731965.1 Hyphomonadaceae bacterium
CGCACGTCTCGCGGAAGAAGCCTCCCAATTGGGGATTTGGCCAGAAATTCTGGCGGTCTCGGCTGCGGCACTCGAGCGCGAAGCGGTGCGCCGGCTGATCGAGACCGCCTTGCGCCAAGGCACCCGGGTGCTACGCACCAGCGAGGCAGTGCTGGCAGCCATCGCCAAGCGTGACAACGCCCAAACCGTGATCGGTGCCTATCGCCAGCGCTTTACCGCTTTGCGGGAGCTGGCGGGCGCGCCGCGTCTGGTGGCGCTAGAAGCTGTGCGCGATCCCGGCAATCTGGGCACGATTCTGCGCACCGCCGATGCGGCGGGGGCCGGCGGGCTGATCCTGCTGGAGGGCGGCTGCGATCCGTATTCCACCGAGGCGGTGCGCGCCAGCATGGGCTCGATCTTTTCGCTGGCTATCGCCCGCGCCGGTTTTGCGGAGTTTGAGGCGTGGCGGCGCGGCCAGGGTTTGGCCTTGATCGGCACCGCTTTGGAGGCCAGCCAACGGATCGAGGCGCTCAGCGCGCCGCAGCCCTTCGTGCTGTTGATGGGCAATGAGCAATCGGGCCTACCGCCAGCCATGCAACGCGCCTGCGACGCGCTCATTCGCCTGCCGATGGCTGGAAAAGCCGATAGTCTCAATTTGGCGGTCGCCACCGGGATCGCGTTGTACGGACTTTGGAGCAAACACGGTTATGACGGCGCACATCTCTGAGCCCCGCCTCCTTACAGCCGAAGGCTGGCGCGATTACGCTTTGCTCGATAGCGGGCATGGCTGGAAGCTGGAACGCGTCGGGCCCCACACCTTCGCCCGGCCGGAGCCACAGGCCTTGTGGGCGCCCGCCACGCCGGTGGATCACTGGAACGAAGACGCGCGCTTTTCCCCCGCGGCGGATGAGGGCGATGAGCGCGGCCGCTGGCGCTTTCAGCGCCCCGTGCCGGAATCCTGGCCCATCGCCTATGACGATCTGCGCTTTCTGGCGCGTTGCACGCCCTTTCGCCATTTGGGCTTTTTCCCGGAGCAATCCGTGCATTGGCGCTGGATGCGCGAGCGGGTGCGCCCGGCCGCGCAAATCCTCAATCTGTTCGGCTATACCGGCTTGGCCTCCCTCAGTGCGGCGGCCAGCGGCGCGCGCGTGGCGCATGTCGATGCCTCCAAAAAGGCCATCGTTTTCGCCCGCGAAAATCAGACCTTGTGCAGCCTAGAGGCCGCGCCCATACGCTGGCTGGTCGATGATGCGCTGGCCTTCGTCCAGCGCGAGGCACGCCGCGGCATGGCCTATGATGGCATCATCCTGGATCCGCCCAAGCACGGGCGGGGCCCCAAGGGCGAGGTATGGCGCATCGAGCAGATCGGCGAATTGCTCCATGCCCTTGCCCCGATCCTGTCTCCGCCGCAATCACGCGCGACCTTCGTGATCGCCACCGTCTACGCGGTGCGCTTATCCTTTTTGGCCTTGCAGCGGGTGATGGCGCAGGCGCTAGGCCATTTGGGTGGGCGCATCGAGGCGGGCGAGATGGCGCTGCGCGACGAGGCCGGGCATTTGGTGCCCACCGCCATTTATGCCCGCTGGGATAGGCCGGGCCGCTAAGCCGGCGGGGAATCGCGCAGATAGCTGCGCGCCAAGGCCGGGCGCTGCGCAAGGCGTTGCAGATAGGCATCCATGGCCGCGCCCGGGGGCAGCATCTCGCGCGCCCATTGGCCCATGCTGCCGATGAGGATATCCACCGCGGTGAAGCGCTCCCCCAGCAGATAGGGGCCGCGCTCAACCGCCTCCGAGATCAAGCGATTCATCGTATCGGGCCGGCCCCAGCCGCCAGGACCCGTTTGGGCCGGCATCCCAGTGAACTGTAGCACCATGTTCGGCTCGATGACGCCGCCATGATAGAATAACCAGGAAATATATGGCCCGCGCAGGGGATCACCCACCGGCGCGCCGATCCCCGCCTCAGGGAAGGCATCGGTAAGATACAAGGCAATCGCCGCGCTTTCAAAAATCACCGCGCCATCATGCTGCAAGCAGGGCACTTTCTTATCGGGATGGGGATTGGCCGGATCGGGCAAGGCATCGGGCGCATCGCGCCTGGGGATGGAAACATAGCGCACCTCATAGGGCGCGCCGATTTCTTCCAGCAGCCACAGCATGCGAGAAGACCGCGATTTTGGCGAATGGAATAAAGTCAGCATCTGAGCTCCCTTTTACTGGGCAGAACGATTAGTGAACAAACGCGCTCTTGGCAAGCTGCTCAACCCAAAAAAGTGGAGCCTCTCTTTTCCTAAGTGGCGAAACGCGAAACGCCGCCCGCGCGATCAATCGAAGATATCGAAAATGCTGGGGCGGCGCTTGTGACGCCGATATTCGTCATCGTCATCGTCCCAATCCCGGCGCGCGTCATGGCGCGGCGGCGATCGCATTGGGTCCGCTTCGCGCCTTGGCGGCTCGTGCGGGCGCGTGTCGCTGGGCGCGGTGTCACGCGCGGCGGCGAGGAGCTTTTCCAACTCGCCCCGATCCAGCCAGACACCCCGGCAATTCGGGCACATGTCGAACTCAACACCCGAGCGTTGCACGGTCTGCATCGGGCCATTGTCATTGGGGCACAACAAAAGTGGCATCATGATCCTCCTTGCAGCTGGCGGGCCATCTCAGCGCCGGCCGAACAGCCGCTCGATATCACTGAGCTTTAGCTCCACATAGGTGGGCCGGCCATGATTGCATTGGCCGGAAAACGGCGTGGCCTCCATCTGGCGCAGCAAAGCGTTCATTTCCTCGCCATTCATCCGCCGCCCCGCCCGCACCGATCCGCGGCAGGCCATGGACGATAGCACCGCATCGAGGCGCCCGGTCAACGCCTCCATCGAGCCAAGCTCGGCCAGATCATCGGCGATATCCTGCAGCAGCCCATGGCAATCCACGCGCCCAAGCAAAGCCGGCGTTTCGCGCACCACCACTGCGCCGCGGCCGAACGGCTCGATGACCAAACCGAGCCCCTCCAAATCCTCGCGGTGCTCTAGCAGCCGCAGCAAGGCCGCCTCCTCGAGCTCCACGACCTCCGGAATCAGCAGCGCCTGGCGCTTGATGCCGCCTTGGGCAAGCATGGCCTTGAAGCGCTCATAGACCAGCCGCTCATGCGCGGCGTGCTGATCCACCAGCACGATGCCATCGCGGGTTTGCGCCAAGATATAGGTTTCGTGCAATTGGGCCCGGGCGGCCCCCAAGGGTGCGGCTTCGGCCTCTTGGCCAGCCGTTTCTGGCTCTTGGCGGGCGCTGGGCATGACGAAAGCCCCGGCGGCGCTCTCTTCGGCCAGTGCGTGCATCATGGGCTGACGCGGGGCACCGCCCCAGCCACCCAGCCCCGGGCTCACAGCGCGCGCGCCACCCGGCTGGAAACTGCCCAAGGCCCCGATGGTCACCGTGGTGGCGGCGCGGTGGCCCGCCCCCGCCAGCGCGTGTTTCAAAGCCCCCACGATCAAGCCGCGCACGCTGGCGGCATCGCGAAAGCGCACTTCGGTTTTGGCGGGGTGGACGTTGACATCCACATCCTCGAACGGGAGATCGAGATAGAGCGCACACACCGGGTGGCGATCGCGCGCCAGCAAATCCTGATAGGCTCCGCGCACCGCGCCGATCAGCAATTTATCCTTCACCGGGCGGCCATTGACGAACAAATGCTGCTGCTCGCGCGTGGCGCGGTGGTAGGTTGGCAAACCCGCAAAGCCGGTGAGGCAAGCGCGCTCGCGCACGGCGTCCAGCGCCACGCTATTGGGGCCGAACTCGGCACCCAGAATGGCGGCCAGGCGCCGGCGGCGGCCCTCCAGCAAGGCATCAGCCTCCGCCGGCAAGCGCAGCGCCACGCGCCCGTCCACTTCCAGCACGAAGGCCACGTCCGCGCGTGCCATGGCGATGCGGCGCAGCTGCTCACCCACCGCCATGGCCTCGGCGCGCTCACTGCGCAGGAATTTCAAGCGCGCCGGGGTGGCGAAGAACAGATCGCGCACCTCGACGCAGGTGCCGGAGACGCTGAGGCTCCCCGCTGCGGGGCGCGGCGGCTGGGCAGCGCCCGCCTCGACATGCACCGCCCAGGATTCGCCGCTGCCTGCGGCCCGCGAGGTCATCACCAAGCGCGCCACCGAGGCGATGGATGGCAGGGCTTCCCCGCGAAAGCCCATGGTGGAAATGTTGAGAAGATCAACGCCGCCGGCCGCATCCGCGACGAGTTTGGAGGTCGCGTGCCGCTCCAGCGCGAGCATTAGCTCGGCCTGCGGGATGCCGCAGCCATCGTCCTCCACCCGGATCAGACCGACGCCGCCCGCCTCGATACGCACTTGGACGCGCTTTGCGCCCGCATCCAAAGCGTTTTCCACCAGCTCTTTGACAGCGGCGGCGGGGCGTTCAATCACCTCGCCGGCGGCGATACGATTGACGGCTTCGGGGGCCAAGCGGCGAATAGTCATACGAATCGAAGCAGAGCGTAGCACGCGCTGCGCTTTTTCATGTGCCGCTATTCACACGTGAATAAGGTGGGCTAGCGCATTTTCAACAAACAGCCTGCCCCGAACTTGATCCGGGGTGTAGTCGCGGTTTTGTGCCCGAAAATGCGCCAATTCAAAGTTTTAGTGCATCGGACCCAACAAAATCCGGCTCGGATTTCGCCTGCGATGATCTAGCAGGCTGTTGAAGAACTCCAGCGCGGCCGCGACGGCAAGAATTTTTTGCTCTTCCTGAGCAGGAGCCGGGTGCAGCGCGATGCGGGGCATCGGGCCAGACCGGCGACGCCCTCAGGACAAAAAATCCTGCCGTCCTAGAGGGATGCGGCCGATTTCGGCTTCGGGTTCGTCGTGTCCCAGCCCCCGTAGCACCGCTACGCGAACTGGGCCTCTCCTGCCCGAAAGCGCAAAATCGGC
>JAKFWI010000127.1 GCA_021731965.1 Hyphomonadaceae bacterium
GTGGAAAGCTTCATCGCGAAGTTTACTGAAGACGGCTTTGGCAACGCGCAGCAGGACGCCTTCAATGCTTTGATCAATGCCCGCTTTGAAGGGGTGCGCGATTATATCGTCTGCCATTACAAGATGAATTTACGGGAAGATACGCCGTATTGGCGCGAAAACGCCTTGAACACCAAGGTATCGCCATCTTTGGCGGCGATTTTTGATTGCTGGTTTGGCGGCCGCGATCTGCGCGAAGAAGTACGGCGCCAGGATATTTCCTGCTATTATGGCGATGTATCGTGGGCCTGCCTGATCGGCGGCTATGGCCAATATCCCAAAACACTTCGGGAAGCCAAGCCAGAGGAGCAGCGCGTCGATATGCGCACCATCGATGATTTCGTGGAGCGCTGCGCGCGTAATTTCCCCCCGCACGCGGAGTTTTTGGCGCAGTCTGGCGCGCCGCCATGATCAAGAATTGTTGGCCGCGCAATTGGCTTTGATGTAATCAACGTGGCTTGGCATGGCCTGCACCGCGCGATCAATCAGGGTTCGGATGTTGCCGAGATATTGCTGCATTTGCTCGGGTGTCCGCAGATCGGCGATGGCGTGATACCGCTGCGGGATGATGCCTTGGCCAAGCAAAACCTGCAGCCAGCCTTGCTCGGTGAACAGCTCCTCGTGCTCGCGGAAAATCCGCCCGGTGGTGGCGAAGAGTTCGATTTTGGCGCTTAGTGTCTCTGGCACGGGCATGGCGCGGCAAGCACGCCAAAACTGCGAATCTTCGCGCGCATTGGCGTGATAATGCAGGATCAGGAAATCGCGGATGCGCTCAAATTCAAAGGCCGATTGGCGATTGTATTCGGCGATCAGGCTGGGCGCGAAGCGGGCATCGGGGAACATGGCCACGAGCCGGCTGATGCCCGCTTGGATCAAATGGATGGAGGTCGATTCCAGGGGCTCCATAAAGCCACTGGCCAGGCCCAAAGCCACACAGTTTTTCACCCATTGCCGCTTGCGCATGCCGGTGGTGAAGCGCAAAGGCCTGGGCTCAGCCAAGGGTGCGCCCTCGAGATTGGCCAGCAAGATGGCGGTGGCCTCGTCGTCGCTGAGGTGCTGGCTGCTATAGACATGGCCATTGCCAACGCGGTGCTGCAAGGGAATGCGCCATTGCCAGCCGGCCTGGCGCGCTGTCGCCTGGGTGTAGGGGCGCAGCGCCGCGCCGTGGGCGCAGGGCACCGCCACTGCCCGGTCGCAGGGTAGCCAGTGCGTCCAATCGGTATAGCCGGCCTTCAGTGCACCCTCGATCAGCAGCCCGCGAAAGCCCGAACAATCCAGGAAGAGATCCCCCGCGATGCGGCGCTCCCCTTCGAGCAGAACCGCGTCAACAAAGCCATCTTCCCCGCGCAACGCCACATCAATGATCTTGCCCTCAACGCGGGTGACGCCCGCGGCTTGCGCGTGCTGGCACAGCAGCCGTGCATAAAGGGCGGCATCGAAATGATAGGCATGGCGCACGCCCGTCAGGCTGGAATTGCCGAGGCGCTCCAGCGGCGCGAAGCGATCCTGGATGGCGGCCTGGTAATTGAGGCTGAAATCCCAAAGGCTTTGGCTTTGGCCAGCCGCCCGCGCGCGCAGCCAATAGTGATGGAAGCCAAGCAGACCCAAAGACGTGCCAATGTCGCCAAAGGCATGCATATAGCTGTCGCCGATCTGCCGCCAATCGTTGAACTCTATGCCCAGCTTGAAACTGGCCTGGGTGGCGCGGACGAAGGCGTTTTCCTCGATGCCGAGAAAGGCGTTGATCAGGCGGATTTGCGGGATGGTGGCCTCACCGACCCCGACAATGCCGATCTCCTCCGATTCAACCAGCGTGATGGAGACGCGGCCTTCCAGCGCTTTGGCCAAAACGGCCGCCGCCATCCAGCCGGCCGCGCCGCCGCCGACAATGACCACCGATTGGATTTGGTCCTGCCGTGTTTTCGGATCCAAACGCTCACTCCATTTTTACCTGCGGCCGCACAGGATGGGCAGTCTCATCATGGCCGGTCCCGCGTACAAACTCAACAATGCTGGCGCCAAGAAAAAGCCCCGTCAGTTGGGAAGGCTGACGGGGCCAGGAGGCTCTTGGGGGAGGAAGACGCGTTAGAACGTGTAGGAGGCACCAATCAGGAAGGTGCGCCCAAAGCGTTGGCTGTCGATCAACTGGCGGTCGTCGCCTTGGGTGGTGTCGAAGGGTTCATCCGTCAGATTGAGGCCCTGGAAGGTGATTCGCAACCCATCAGCATACCCGCCCGTAAAGGCATAGCCGATCTGAGCATCGATGATCGATTCCGACCGGGTGGTGCGGAAGGTGCGCTGGGCAGAAATGGCCGCAAGTTCGCCAAGGAATTGCGTGCGGAAGCGATGGCTGACGCGCGCCTCGAAGCCGCCTTGTTCGAAATACAGCGTTGAATTGGCCACCCATTTGGAGAGGCCCGGCACCGTCGTTGTCTGGGTGGCGTTTCGGTCGGTCGACAAGAAGGTCGTGACGCGGCTGTCAGTAAAAGAGCCGCTGGTTGTGAAGCCAAAGCCACGCAACGGGGCCGCGATCTGCTCCAAGGGCACAGACAAGGAAATTTCAATGCCGCGGATGCGCCCATTGCCATTATTGGAAGGGGAGCGATTGAGGCCCAGAGTCGTGCCCAATTGTGCTTGTTGTGCAGGCGTCAGGAACACGGTTGCTTCGTTGGCGAAATCCTGAACGAAAGCGTCACCGCTGTTCACGAAACGATTGAGATCCTTGTAGAAGGCCGCGATCGAAACATAGCCCACAGTGCCGAAGTATTTTTCGAGCGAAAGATCAACCTGATTGGAGATATAGGGCCGCAAGCCTGGTGTGCCACTGTTGCGGCCAAAGGCTGTGCCTTGAGAGCCCAGCGGATCAGTTTGGGGTAGGGCGTTGATATTGACGCTCAAGTTTTGGCTGGCGCTCAATTGATCAAGCCGCGCCCGTGCTGCTGTGCGTGCCGCCCCAAAGCGCAATTTCAGCGTTTCGGAGAAGTCAAAGATCAGGTTCAGCGTCGGCAGGATATCCGTGTAGCGGGTATCATCGAATACGGGGACGATGGATAACACACCCGGCGCGCTCGCTGCCACCGCCAACCCGCGAGACCGCTGGCTGGTGTTGACGATTTGCAGGCCCAGATCGCCGGTGATGGGCACGGCTCCGACTTTGGTGTCAATGCCCAGTTTCGCCCAGCCGGTGATGACATCTTCATTGACGGTCCAAGACTGGGGCGTCGCGAAAGATGACAGGGAGGTTGGAACGCGCACATAGACATTGGCCAACAAATAGCTCGTATCCAGCGTAACTTGCGGCCCAAAGCCCAGGAAGCCGAGCCCGGCCGTCTGGCCATTGAGGATGGCGGCTTGCGGGATTGGCAATTCAGCACCGCCAATAAGCGTCGTCGACGTGCCATCTGCGTTCCTCACCACGGTGGTGCCGGGCAAGGTCAGGAAGGTTTGATCGATGCGGCGGGTCTTTTCGCGTAGGCCGCCATCGAGGCCGAGCTGGATTTTGCTGAGCGGGCCGAAATTGAGCTCACGATCGACGGTGCCTTTGAGGTGCCACAGTTCATCTACCGTGCTCGGTGCATTGATGAAGCCGGCTTGCACGACCCCCGCGCCAGCGCCCCAACCCAATGGATCGGTGAGCAGGATGCGGTTCGGGCCGGTCGTCGCTGAATAATCCAGCAAGCTACTGAAGCTTGGCACGCTGCCAGGGGCTTGGCTGAAGGTCAAGGTATCGGCGGCCCCGCCGGTGAAGCCGTAGCCCGTGCCGGAATAGGATTCGATCAATTCATCGCGGCGCGTGGCGCGCGAGTAGGAGATATCGACCGCAAGCGCCCAGCCATTATCGGAATTATACTTGGCGTTCCAGCCCGACGAAAACAATTCGGCGCGGCGCACGTTGAGATCATTACGGATCACGCCGCGAACATTGCCGAACACGCCATTGGTGGCGAAGCCATCGCGTTGCGCAGTGATCACAGGAGGCAACACCCCGAAGCCGCCGCCAAAGGCCAGTGGGAATTCGATGCCTCGGATCACGTTATCTTCAGAGAAATCCGTATAATAGACATCGAGGGTGGTGCTGAAATTGCTGGATGGCTCGTATTGCAGCGTCACGAAGCCGCCGATGCGATCGAGATCGGAAGAGCCCGCGAAGGGTTTTTGCCCGCCGATTACCAATGGGCTGGCGGCGTCGCCACTGCCGGCATAGCCCCAGGCGTTGAATTGTTCTTGCTGCGTGGGCGAGGATTGAAAGGCAATGCCCGCGGCGATGCCGAAGGTATCATTGGCGAACTGATCGATGATGGTGCCCGTCGCGCGATAGCCGCCGGCTGGCGCATCGGGGTTCAAGGTTCCTTGCCCGTTGAACTCATAGCGGCCGCTGACCGCTATGACCCGCTCATTCTTGCTTAGCGGGCGCACCGTCTGCAAATCCACCGTGCCGGCCAGCCCCTGGCCGATCAGCCCAGCAAAGGGCGTCTTGTAGACCAAAGCCCCGGACAGCAACTCGGCCGGGTATTGATCAAATTCCACGCCGCGATTGTCGCTGGTGGTGACTTGCTCGCGCCCGTTCAGTAGCGCCGTGGAGAAGTCCGGCCCAAGCCCGCGAATGGACAGCACGTTGGAGCGGCCATTCAGGCGTTGCGTCGCCAAGCCCGGGAGGCGGCCGAGCGATTCCGCGATCGAAATGTCAGGTAGTTTTCCAACCTCTTCGGCAGACACCGCCTCGACGATCGAGGTGCTGTTGCGCTTGGCCGAGACCGAGTTGGCCAGCGAACCCTTGAAGCCCGTCACGACGA
>JAKFWI010000204.1:0-607 GCA_021731965.1 Hyphomonadaceae bacterium
TTCCTTTGGCGTATGGATGTTGGGCCCGGTTTTGCTCGAATACGCGAATGAAGAACAAAAGCGTGAGCATCTGCCCAAAATCATCCGCGGCGACATCCGCTGGTGCCAAGGCTATTCTGAGCCGGGCGCGGGTTCGGATCTGGCGGGCCTTCAGACCCGCTGCGAAGACAAAGGCGATCATTATCTGCTGAATGGCCAGAAGGTCTGGACCTCCTATGCCAACGAATCGGATTGGATGTTCTGCTTGGTGCGCACCGATTTCACCACCAAGCACGAAGGCATTTCCTTCATTCTGTTCGATATGAAAAGCCCGGGCGTTGAGGCGCGGCCGATCAAATTGATCTCAGGGTCTTCGCCGTTTTGCGAAACCTTTTTGACGGATGTCAAAGTCCCCAAAGCCAATCTGGTCGGCCGGGTGAATGGCGGCTGGGAAATTGCCAAGCGGCTCTTGCAGTATGAGCGGCAAAACATTTCTAGCGGCGGAGGCCTGGGCCAATTGCCATCCGCGCTCGAGGATATCGCCAAGCGGTATATCGGCATTGAAGCCGATGGGCGGATCAGTGACGGGGATTTGCGTGCGCGCATCGCCCGCCACCGCATGGAAGAC
>JAKFWI010000204.1:617-4794 GCA_021731965.1 Hyphomonadaceae bacterium
CTGACCGTGCGGCGCCTGCGCGAAGCAGCCCAAGACAGCGGCTCGATGGGCCATATGGCCTCCGTTCTGAAGGTGGCGATGGCACATATCAACCAGGAGCGGCTGGAACTCGCGGTTGAGGCCATCGGCAATCGCGGCCTCGGCTGGGAAGGCGAAGGCTTCGATAACAATGAACTGGCCATCACTCGCGGTTGGCTGCGCTCAAAGGGCAATTCCATCGAGGGCGGCACCAGCGAAATCAACCTCAACGTCATCGCCAAGCGCGTGCTGGGGCTGCGCGATCACCAATAACCATGGCGCAAGGGGGCGTTGCCATGCACAAAATCATGCTGTTTGCTGGGTTGGCATTCGTCAGCTTGACGGCCTGTCAGGAAAAAAAACCTGTGGTCAGTGAGGCTGCGCCCGTGCAGCCCGAAGCGGCGGTTGCGGCAGTAGAGGAGCCGGAAATCGGCTGGCTGGATGCCGATGGCCCGGGTGAAGCGGCGATCGAGTGGCCATCGACGGAGGAAGGCAAGCCGGGCTTCATGATCTCTTGCTCCCAGGAGGGCAGCCTGTTTCGTGTCTCTTTGCCCGATCCCGCGCCCGCCACCACACCCACGCCCAATGAGGCCAAAGCTTTGCTCGGCTTTGACGCGGTGGAGTTTCCCGTTACCGTGTTCTCTTCAGAAATCGTTGGCCCGCATCTCGATGGAGAAATCCCGTTATCGCCGGACTTATTGAAGGCCATTGCCACGGCCACACGGGCCCGCCTGTCCACACCCGCCGGAAGCTTCGAAACCGCCGACGATACGCAAGGCAAGCTGGCGGCCTTTGTCGTGGAATGCGCGGCGCTGACGGGCGTGCAGCCCGCCGCTTAATTGTAAGGAAGCCCCATCATGACGGCCCTCAGCGACGAACACCGCTTGCTGCAAGACTCTGCCAAGGCGTTTGTGAGCAAGCAGGCACCGCCCGGCGTATTGCGGGCCCTGCGCGATGGCGCGAGCGGCGCCGCCTTCGATGGCAACTTGTGGGCGCAGATGGTGGAGTTGGGCTGGGCGGGCATCACCATTCCAGAGGCTCAAGGCGGCTCCGCGCTCGGCTATGTTGGGTTGGGCTTGGTGCTGGAAGAAGTGGGCCGCACGCTCGCCCCCGCGCCTTTGTTGTCCTGCGCCATGATCGCGCCGGCGGCGTTTTTGCTGGCCGGAAATGCTGCCCAGCAAAGCGATTGGCTATCGAAGATCGCAGCGGGGCAAACCGTGTTTGCTTTGGCCGTGGACGAAAACGCGCACCACGCGCCTGCGCGCGTGGCCACGCGGGCTTTGCCCGATGGCGCTGGCTGGCGTATCACCGGCGAGAAGCGCTTCGTCGCCGATGGGCAGAGCGCCGATCAGCTATTGGTCAGCGCGCGAAAGCCAGATGGCAGCCTGGCCTTGCTGCGGGTGGATGCCCGCGCTGACAGCGTGCACGTGCAGGATTTGCGCACGGCTGATGGGCGTGGAGCGGCCGATATCCGATTTGATGGCGCGCCAGGCGAGGCCCTCGGTGATGGCCCGGCCCCGATCGATGCCGTGCTCGATCATGCGCGCATCGGCTGCGCCGCAGAAATGCTCGGCCAGGCGCAGCAAGCCTTCGACGTGACCGCCGATTATCTGCGCACACGCACGCAATTCGGCCAAGTGATTGGCGGCTTCCAGGCGTTGCAGCACCGCGCGGCTGCCATGCTGGTGGATCTGGAGCTCACCCGCTCGTGCGTAGCCGCAGCGCTGCAGGTGCTGGACAGCGCGGCGCAAGACATCCCCGTTTTGGCCAGCCTAGCCAAGGCCCGGGCCGGGGAAACCCTCCACACCATCAGCCGGGAAATGGTGCAATTGCACGGCGGCATCGGCATGACCGATGCCCATGATGCGGGCCTCTATCTCAAACGCGCGCGCACGCTGGAGGCGCTTTATGGCTCGGCCAGTTTCCACCGCGATCGCTATGCGCGGCTGATGGGTTATTGAGGCGATGCGCGTGGATCTCCCTGCTCTGCAGCAATGGCTTCAAATCGCCACCAGCATCGCCACTTTGATCGCTTTGCTGATCGGCATGATGCAATTGCGCGATGTGCGGCGCTCGTTGGAGCTTTCGACCAATCTGGCCATCTTGCAGGGCACCCGCCAAGTGTGGGGCGCGGCGCTCACCAATCCCGAAATCGCCCCCGAATTGATGAAAGAGCGCTGGGGCGACCAGCCCAGCCAGGCGCTATTCGCCGCCAATCTGATCGATCATTTCGAAGGCTTGTATTTTCAATACCGGCGCGGTGCGATCAGCCGGCTTTATTGGCGCAGCATCGAGAAGGCCATTCTGGCGCATATGCGCTCTCCGGCGATCCGCGGCGTGTGGGAAATGTACAAAGAGCGCTATTGGAGCCCCTTTGTGCACTATATCGACGCGGCGTTGCCGCCCCTGGATGGCCCGGGCCGATAGCCCGGTTTTGGGCGGAATGGCGGCCGGGCCACCCTCCTATCGCTCGGCTGCCATGATGACACGTTTTCGGATTAATTCGAACGCAAGGCTGCCACTACACATCTGCTGAAATTACTGCTAGTTTGAGCGGATGGGGCATGAACGCATCGCGCGTGATCCGGCCGTCATGCGCGGCAAGCCCATCATCCGCAACACGCGGGTGACGGTCGAGCAGATCGTTCGTGAGTGCGCGCACGGGTTGAGCCCAAAAGAAATCGCCGAGAATTATCCGCGCCTGCAACCTGAGGACGTTCTCGCCGCCTTGGCTTTTGCCGCGGATTGCCTCGCTAGAGCGGATCCCGATTTGACTGAATCAGGTCAAATCGGGTGAATCCGCTCTACACTAAGTGATTAGACCCGTTCTCGTCCGAAAACCGCGTCACACTTTTCGGGAACGGGTCTAGACAGGCCAGTATCGCTGCCGAATGATTCGCTTTTTGATCGACGAGTGCTGCCCCAGGGCCATCGTTGATCGGTTGCGGACAGAAGGCCATGACGTGCGCTATGCGGCCGAAAGCGATCGGAGCGCCGCCGACGAAGAAATCCTTGCGCTCGCGAACGCACAAAACCGCGTGATCATCACGGAGGATTTCGATTTTGGGGATTTGCTCTTGCGCGATTTGTGGCCAACCAGCGGCGCGGTAATTCTGTATCTGCAAATGCTTGCACCGGCTGCACGCGCAGAGCGCCTCGCGGCGGTCTTGGCTGGTCCCAATTTCGAAATGCACGGGTGCTTGACGATCGTGGAAGCGCACCGTGTTCGTCAAAGGCACTTGCATCGGCCGTGACGGGAACGATCACAGCCGAAGCAAGGCCATCCTATTCCCGGCGCAGCGCCTCGATGGGATCGAGCTGGGCCGCGCGCGAGGCGGGCCAAAAGCCAAACACCAGCCCCACCAAGGCGGAAACGCCAAACGCCATCCCGACAGAGCCGGGATCGATCACCACCGGGAAATCCCCGCCTTTGGCAATGGCCCAGGCCCCCGAAACCCCGATCACCACGCCGATCAGGCCGCCGGCAAGCGAAAGCACGGTCGCCTCCAGGGCAAATTGGGCCCGCACATCGCTGCGCCGCGCGCCCAAGGCGATGCGCAGGCCGATCTCGCGCGTGCGCTCCGTCACCGAAACCAGCATGATATTCATGATGCCGATGCCGCCCACCAGCAGCGAAACCCCGGCGATGGAAGCCAGCAAGGCGGCAAACACCTTGGTGGTATCGGCCTGGGCCTGGGCGAATTCGGTGAGATTGCGCACGGTGAAATCGGAGGCTTCCCCCTCGCGCAGGCGCCGGCGCTGGCGCAGCAGCGTTTCGATATCGGTGGAAAGCTGCGTCAACGCCCCGGCAGAAACCGCCTCCACGTAAATCCGCTGCACGGAATCGGCGCGCAGGCCCGAGCGGCCAAGAATGCGCCCCAGCGCCACCGTGATGGGCACCAAAACGGCGTCATCGCGATCTTGCCCAAAGCCCGATTGCCCCTTGCTTTGCAGCACGCCGATGATTTCCACCTGGGTAGAGCCCAGGCGCAGATTTTGGCCGATGGGATCGGACGCGCCAAACAATTCCCGTGCAACCGTGGTGCCGATCAAGGCCACTTTGCGCCCGGTGCGCACTTCGCGATCATCGAACACGCGCCCGGCGGTGACACTCCAGTCATTGGCCTCGAAAAATCCGGTCTCGATGCCCTCGACCTGT
>JAKFWI010000264.1 GCA_021731965.1 Hyphomonadaceae bacterium
GCCCGCATTTTTCATCGATGACAAACAAGGCCTGGCGAAAGCCCGCCACTCCGCGGCTGGCACTCCAGAGCGATAGCCCAAGGCTGATCAGCGCGCCGGTCGCCAAGGCCCCACTCGGCGCGCTGACCAGGCGCATCAATTGATCTTGCGCCAGCTGCGAAACCGCGGGGGGTGCCAGCCCCTCCAGGATTTGCACCTGCTCGCTCACATCACCCGGATGCCCGATCAGCCCGTAGAGGGCCGCGATGAGGCTCAAAGCCGGGAACATGGCCATCAAGGCGAAAAATGCCACGCTGGCCGCCGTCGTATCGAGCCGATGCGTGCGGGCACGCTGCCACAAAGCCAGCCAGAAGCGGATCATGGACAAAAACCCAAAGCCTCGCCCGCCCGGCAGCGCGCCAAGTGAGGCGTTGCACTGCGCGGGCAAAACCGGCATGCCGCCGCCATGCGTATCGTGTTCATGGGCTCTCCCGCTTTTGCGCTTCCCAGCTTATCCGCATTGATGCAGGCGGGACATGAGATCATTTGCGTCTATTCGCAACCTGCCAAGCCAGCGGGGCGGGGGCAAATGCTCCGTCCCACGCCGATTGGGGCCTTTGCGCAGGCCCAGGGGCTTGAAGTGCGCACGCCGAAATCCCTGAAAAGCGATAAGGCGCAGGCCGCCTTCGCTGAGCTGCGCGCCGATTTGGCAGTGGTGGTGGCCTACGGCTTGATCCTACCCAAGGCCATTTTGGCGGCACCCAAGCTGGGTTGCATCAATCTGCACGCTTCGCTTTTGCCGCGTTGGCGCGGTGCTGCCCCTATCCAGCGCGCCATCATGGCGGGCGATGCATTCACCGGCGTGGAAATCATGCAAATGGAAGAGGGGCTCGATACAGGCCCGGTTTATGCTAGCACCTCCACTCCGATCGGCGCGCAAGATACCGCGCAAAGCCTGCACGATCGCCTCGCTTTGCTCGGCGCGCCTTTGCTAACCCAGGTGGTGTCGGGGTTAAGCGCGGGCGCGCTGCACCCGCAGCCACAGAGGCAAGCCGGCCTGGTTTATGCCCACAAGCTCGAGGCGAGCGAATCGCGGATCGATTGGGAAAAACCCGCGCGGGAGATTGATCGGCAGATCCGCGGGCTTTCGCCCATTCCGGGGGCCTATTTCCTTTTGCCTGGCGAGAAAGGCCCCGTGCGCGTGAAAGCGCTGCTTTCGCAGCTGGAGGAGGGGAGTGGCCTTGCTGGCCAGACCCTCGACGATGCGCTGTTGATCGCGTGCGGATCGGGCGCGCTGCGGCTCTGCCGGCTGCAGAAAGAGGGGAAACAGGCGCTGGACAGCGCGGATTTCCTGCGCGGGGTAGCGGTTCCGGCTGGGCTGCGGCTGCTCTAATGGCGCGCTTCAAGCTGATTTTGGAATATGATGGCGGGCCTTTCCAGGGCTGGCAGCGTTTGCCGCACGGGCAGGCCAGCGTGCAAGGCGCGCTGGAGGCGGCGATTTGCGCGCTGACGGGGGCGGCGGCCCAGGTGGTGGGTGCCGGCCGCACCGATAGCGGCGTGCACGCGCTCGCACAGGTTGCCCATGTGGATTTACAAAAGGATTTTCGCCCCGATCGTCTGCGCGACGCGCTCAACGCCCATTTGCGCCCCGCGCCGGTCTGTGTACTGCAGGCTCTGGCGGTGGATTCCAGCTTTCACGCGCGCTTTGATGCCGTCCAGCGCGTGTATTGGTACCGCATCCTCAATCGCCGCGCGCCGCCAGCTTTGGAGAACAAGCGCGTGTGGCAGATCATGCGGCCCCTCGCGCTGGAGCCGATGCAAGAGGCGGCGCAAAGCCTGATCGGCACGCATGATTTCACCACCTTCCGCGATGCCAATTGCCAGGCGCGTAGCCCTTTGCGCACGCTGGAGCGGCTGGATATCAGCCGCGAGGGGCCCGAAGTGCATGTCTGGTGCGCGGCGCGCAGCTTTTTGCACCGGCAGGTGCGCTCCATGGTCGGCACCTTGATAGAGGTGGGCCTTGGCCGCATGCCGATCACGGCGGTGCAGCAGGTGCTGGCCGCCCGCGATCGCGCCCGCTGTGGGCCGGTGGCACCCGCCTGCGGGCTCTACCTCGCGGGCGTAGACTATCCCGCGCAGGGTCAAACGGGCCCTCAGCCCTTGAAATGATCCTTGCGGCGGCGCAGCTCTGCGAAGGCATCCACATCCTGGGCCACGCCCAGTTTGGCTTTCAGCGCCGGCGCGCGCAAAAACGGGTTGGTGGCGCGCTCCAAGCCGATCCGGGTGGGGATTGTGGGCAAACCCAGCGCCCGCAATTTCGTGATCGCCTCCGCGCGTGCCTGCAATGTTGGATTGTCGGCGTCCATCGCCAAGGCAAAGCGCGCATTGGCGGCGGTGTATTCATGCGCACAGTAAATCGCGGTGTCGTCCGGAAGCGCGGCCAGCCGCTCCAGGCTCGCCCACATTTGGGCGGGATCACCCTCGAACATGCGCCCGCAGCCCAAAGCGAACAGCGCATCGCCAACGAAGGCCATGTGCGCTTCACGGAAATGGAAGGCAATATGGCCCAGCGTGTGTCCGCCAACGGCCAACACCTCGGCGCGGTGCGCGCCCAACAGGACATGATCGCCCCCGGCCACGATCACATCGGGCGCGCTGCCCAGCCGCGCGATTTCGGCCGGGCCAATGATCTGCGCGCCGGTGGCGGCTTTCAGCGCGGCATTGCCGCCGGCATGATCGGCATGCCAATGGGTGTTCCAAATGGCGCTCAGGCGCCAGCCGGCCGCATCGAGCTCCTTGAGGATCGCGTCGGCATCGGGGGTATCGATGGCGGCGGTTTCGCCGGTTTGAGGATCATGCACCAAGAAGGCGTAATTATCATCGAGGCAAGGGAATTGCCGAACAAGGGGGGCGAGCATGCAATCAACTCCGGCGGGATTTCCTCTATGACACGTTCCGCGCGCCAAAGCATGGGGGTATAGCGCGGCCATGCCGCTGACCGCCCAATCCCTGCAGGCCTTCTATGGCTCGCGGCTTGGTCAGATCGCGGCGGGCGCGGTCAAGCCGCGCCTGGCTGCGGCCTGGGAAAGCGTGACGGGGCTGGATGTTCTGGGGCTGGGCTTTCCATTGCCGTTTCTGGAGCCCTTTGCCAAGCAGGCGCGCCGCTGTGTCGTGGTCATGCCCGAAGACCTGGGGGCGATCGCTTGGTGCACGGAGCGCGGCGCGGCCACGGCGCTGAGCGCGCAGGCGCGTTTGCCTTTGCTGGACAATGTGTTTGATCGCGTGCTGGTGGCGCACGGTCTGGAAGAATGCGAAGTCCCCCAGCGCTTTTTGCGCGAGATTTGGCGGGTGATGGCTCCGGAGGGGCGCCTGATCGTGCTCGTGCCCAACAGAGCGGGGCTCTGGGCGCGTAGCGAGGCTCAGCCCTTCGGGCACGGCCGGCCCTATTCGCGCGGACAATTGGCGGAGCTGCTGCGCGACGCGGCCTTTGAGCCTTTGGCTTCGGCGCGCGCATTGTTTGCCTTGCCATGGAGCTGGCCGCCGGCGCTGGCCATGGCGAAAACCCTGGAGGATTTGGGCGCGAGCCTGGCTTTGCCTTTGGGCGGCGTGCTGCTCATGGAGGCCATCAAGCGCCAGCACATTGCGCCGGCCCAAACCCAGCGTGGGCGTGAGCGCGAAGCGGTCGTGAGCAAAGTGCCGCAAGCCTCGCCTGCGTGTGAACGGACGCTGGGCTCGGCCAAAAAAAAGCGTTAGCAGATGGTTCGATGCGGAGGGTGAGATCAGCCATGGATGATGCCAGTATGCTAGGTGTGTTGACGGAATTGGCCGCCAAGCAGGCCGACCTGATCTTTGCCCTGATCAATTTTTACGGCCTGGTGGTTCTTGCCGTGGTGGGCTGGCTGGTCAACACCGCCAAGGATTCCAGCGGAATTTCTTGGATGCGAATCTTGTTGTTCAATATAGGTTTTTCATTCTTTTTCATCGCCACCTTTGCGGGCTTTTGGTTCCTCTATGGCCAATTGCACACCACCATTGCGCTGTGGGGGGAGGCGGCCGGGGCGGCTGGTGCCAAGCCGCAGGCCATCGCCGCGCTGACCTGGCTGCCGCCGCAGCGTTGGCTTTGGGGCATCTGGGGGCTCAACCTCACCTTGCTGGGTCTGTCCACCATCGTGCTGCGGCGCGGCGGGGCGGGCCGGTGAGGACAGCACCATGAGCCTGCAGATCACGCCCGACCTGATCATTGCTGATCAGGAATTGGTGGAATCCTTCGTACGTGCCTCCGGGCCGGGCGGGCAGAATGTCAACAAGGTGTCTTCGGCGGTGCAATTGCGTTTCGATGCCCGTCGCTCACCCGCGTTAAGCGATGCGGTGGCCGCGCGGCTGCTGCGCTTGGCAGGCTCGCGCGCCAGCAAGGAAGGGGTGATTTTGATCGCGGCGGAGCGCTTCCGCGATCAAGCCCGCAACCGTGAGGATGCCCGCGCGCGCTTGGTGGCGCTGATCCACAAAGCCTTGCAGGAGCCAAAACCGCGCAGAGCCACAAGGCCAACCAAGGCCTCGCGCGAAAAGCGCCTGGAAGGCAAGGCCCATCGGGGCGAAGTTAAAGCATCGCGGCGCGAACGGCCGCAGGATTACGGCGACATCACGCGCCAGCGTTTTCTGTATGGCGCGATGTACAGTGGCAGTGACTACGTCAACGCATTGCGTCTACGCAGCAAATTCACCGCAGATTTCCACGC
>JAKFWI010000226.1 GCA_021731965.1 Hyphomonadaceae bacterium
CTTTGAAACCGAGGAGGAATTGGAGCGCAAGCGCAAGATCGCCCAGGCGCGCGGACGGCCCCCGGTTTACGATCGCGCCGCCTTGGCGCTGAGCGCCCTGGAAATCGCTGCACTAGAGGCCGAGGGCCGCCGGCCGCACTGGCGCTTCAAGCTTTCCGGGGCGCGCGCCGAATGGGTAGACCGGGTACGCGGCCCACAATCGATCGATACTGCCTCGCTCTCGGATCCGGTGCTGATCCGCGAGGATGGAGCCTTCCTCTATACGCTGCCGTCGGTGGTGGATGATCTCGATATGGGCATCACCGATGTGGTGCGCGGGGAGGATCACGTCACCAATACCGGCGTTCAAATGGAAATTTTTCTCGCACTGGGTGGGCGCGCGCCGGGCTTCGCGCATTTCCCGCTATTGGTGGGGGCAGAAGGTGAGGCGCTGTCCAAGCGGCTCGGCTCTCTTTCGGTGGAAAGCCTGCGCGAGGATGGCATCGAGCCGATCGCCGTCTGCGCGCATTTGGCCAAGCTCGGCACCTCCGATCCCGTCGAGGCGCGCGCCGATCTTGCCACGCTGATGCAGGAGTTTGGCTGGGCGAAGATCGGGCGGGCACCGGCTCGATTCGATGTCGAGGAGCTAGGCCGCGTCAATGCGCAGGCGCTGCACGCGCTGGCATATGCTGAAGCCAAACCGCGTTTGGTCGCGCTTGGTGCCGATCTGGGGGAGGAGTTTTGGCTGGCGGTACGCGCCAATCTCAAGGTGTTTGCCGATGTCAGCGAATGGGCAGGCGTGATCGAGGGGGCCATCCAGCCGGTGCGGCCCGATCCCGGATTTGCGCTGGCCTGCGCGGATGTGCTGCCCGTTGGCACCTATACGCGCGATACTTGGGGCCTGTTCATCGAGGCGGTGAAGGCCAAGACCGGGGCCAAGGGCAAAGCCTTGTTTATGCCGCTGCGGCTTGCACTAACGGGGCGCGAGCACGGCCCGGAAATGGCCCCGCTCTTTGCACTGATCGGCGAGGCCCGCGCCCGCGCGCGACTGCTGGGGGAGATCGTTTAGGCGGGGGCGATATCCAGGCCCAGATCGAGCGCGGGGGCCGAATGCGTCAGCGCGCCGGTGCTAATGATATCCACGCCGGTTTCGGCGATCTTGGCCACGGTCTCGAGCGTGACGCCTCCGGAGGCCTCCAGCAGCACCGCGGGGTTCTGGCGCAGGCCCACCGCCGCGCATAGATCCGCCAAGGAAAAATTATCCAGCAGAATCACGTGCGGCGGATCGATCAATGCCGCGCGCAGCTGATCGAGCGTATCGACCTCGATCTCGATGATGCGCATATGCCCCGCCAGGGCCCGGGCGCGGCGCAGCGCCTCCTGCACCGATCCGATGGCCGCAATATGGTTATCCTTGATCAAAATGGCGTCGCTCAGGCCGTAACGATGCGGCAAAGCCCCGGCCGCCAGCACCGCCGCCTTCTGCAAAGCCCGCAAACCCGGCAAAGTCTTGCGCGTGGCGGCAATACGCGCCGAGGTGTGTGCCACCGCCGCCACATAGCGCGCCGTGAGGCTGGCCACGCCGCTGAGATGGGTCAAGAAATTCAACGCTGTACGCTCTGCCGCCAGCAGGCTGCGGGCCGGGCCCTCGAGCTTGGCGACGCAGGCGCCCGCTGCGATGGCCTCCCCCTCCGCGCATAGCGGCGTGAAGCTTAAGCGCGGATCCGTCAGGCTACAGGCCAAACAAGCGGGCGCGAGGCCAGCGATCACGCCGCTTTGGCGCGCCAGGATATGGCCGCGCAAAAAGCCGTCCCCGGCCAAACTGCCGGTGACATCACCGGCCAAGCCAAAATCCTCCAGCAAAGCGGCGCGGACGATGGGCTCAATCAGGAAATCGGGCAAAGCGCTCATGCCAAATCCAGATCCGCAAGGGTGGCGAAGGAGCGTATGGGCGGCTCTTGGGGCGCGGGATAATCGGGGCAATAATGCCCACCGCGGCTCTCTAGGCGAAGGCTGGCGGCCTTGGCGATGAAGGCAGCGGCCAGGAGGGGATTGCTTTGCCCATATTGCGCGATCAGCTGCGTGATCTGCGCCCAGGCACCCGCGCGATCGCCCGCGCCGCGCACCACGCCCACATGCGCTTCCATTATGCTGTTGAGGCGCTGCAGTCCCTCGCGCGGCAAATGCGGCGGCAAAGGCGCGGGGATTGCAGCGCCGCCTGCTTGGTCCAATGCGCCTTCCGCTTGCAAACGTTGCGCGCAGCGCGCCGCGAACACGACAGCTTCTAGCAAGGAATTGGAGGCCAGTCGGTTGGCCCCATGCGCGCCGGTGCAGGCGCATTCGCCAATGGCGGAGAGCCCTTCAACGCTCGTGCGCGCCCATAAATCGGTGGCGATACCGCCCATGTGATAATGCGCGGCCGGTGCAACCGGCATCAGGCTGATACGCGGATCGATGCCGGCTTGCATGCAGGCCGCGAATACGGTGGGGAAAGCCTGTGGGAAATGCGCGCCGACGGCCGCGCGCGCATCCAGAAAGGCCTGGCCCCCGTCACTGCGCAATTGGTGGATGGCGCGAGCCACCACATCGCGCGCCGCCAAATCCCCCAAAGGGGAAAACCGCGTCATGAAGGCCGCGCCCGTTTGATCAACCAGCCGCGCACCCTCACCGCGCAACGCCTCCGTCGCCAAGGGGGCGGGATCGACGCCGATATCCAAAGCCGTGGGATGGAATTGCATGAATTCCGCGTCCGCAATCAGCGCGCCGGCCCGCGCGGCCATGGCCAGGCCCGTACCCAGTGCCGCGGACGGATTGGTGGTGATGCGCCATAGCGCGCCAGCGCCGCCGCTGGCCAAAACCACTTCGCTGGCCAGGATGTCTTCGCGCTTGAAGCCGGCGTCATGGCAGGCCGCACCGATGACCCGCCCGTTGGCGTCCTGCAAAAGCGCGGCGGCGCTCAGCCCGCTGAGGATTTCGATATGGTCGGCCTTAAGCACCGCGGTGACCAAGGCATCCATAATGGCGCGGCCCGCCAAATCCCCCGCCACGCGTGCAACACGCGCGAAGGAGTGCGCCGCCTCCAGGCTTTGGCGCAGGGCCCCGTCCGGGCTGCGATCAAAGGGGACGCCCAGCGCCAGCAGATCCGCCACCCGCGCCGGGCCATCATGCGCGAGAATGCCCGCCACTACGGGATCGACCAGGCCCCCGCCGGCAGCGATGGTATCAGCGGCATGGGCCTGCGGGCTATCTTGAGCTGACAAAGCCGCCGCCAGCCCGCCTTGTGCCCAGGAAGAGGCGGCCGCCTCCCCCAAAGGCGCGGGGCTGATAACGATGCACGGGCGCGGAGCCAAGCGCAGCGCCAGAAACAAGCCGGCGAGGCCCGCACCCAGAATCAGCACGCGATGGCCGGCAGCGGGGCCGCTGTTCATGGGCATTTCAGGCGGCCAGCATCAGGATATTGCCGGATTGGGCCGGGTAAACACCACGGCCGCATCGGCGGCCGAGAGCATCAAGCCCTCCATCCGCGCAGACGTGACGTCATCCAGCGCGAAATCATCGGGCACGTAGTTCAAGGCCGGCGACACGTTTTTCAGCGTGCTGGTGATTTCCAAGCCATTGCTGGTGCGCGTCGCGGTGCAGGTCTCTTCCGCGCGAGCCCGAAAATCCTCACACACCTCGAAAGCGACGAAGGTGCAGGTATAGGCATCAATTTTCGCTGTTTTGCGGATAGTCATGGTGCCGGAAAGCTCGCAGGTGCCTTCGCGGTAGGGCGCGGTGCGGAAGGCCCAAACCCCTTCGATCTTGGGCGGAGCCGCCGCGGCACCCAACAGCGCCAGGCAGGAGAGCGCAGCGAATGGCGTAATCCAGCGTGTCATGCCACCTCCACCTGTGCGGCTGCCAGGCCCGTCTCGAAATCCAGCGGGGCCGAAGGACGGGGCAAAGCCAGCATGGCATCGATGGCCGCCTTGGCGCGGCGCTGGATGTTGGCCTCAACTTGAACTTCATGGCGCAAATGCAGCAGGCTGTCATAGATCCCGGCCAAGGTAATGCGCTTCATGTGCGGGCAGAGATTGCAAGGACGCACAAATTCCGTGCCGGGATGGGCGGCCGCGACATTATCGCTCATGGAGCACTCCGTGAGCAGCACGACCTTGGCCGGGCTGTGTTCAGCGACATAATGGCTCAGCGCGGCGGTGGAGCCAGCGAAATCCGCAGCCGCCATCACCCCGGGGGCGCATTCGGGGTGGGCCAGCACCACGAGGCCCGGGTGCGCGGCGCGCAGCTCGGCGATATCGGCGGGGGAAAAGCGCTCATGCACTTCGCAGCGGCCATGCCAGGCGATGATCTCAATCTTGGTCATGGCCGCGACATTGCGCGCCAAAAACTCGTCGGGGAGCATGATAACCCGGCGCACGCCCCAGGCTTTGGCGATCGCCTCAACCACTTGCACGGCGTTCGAGGAAGTGCAGGTGATATCGCTCTCAGCCTTCACCTCGGCGGAGGTGTTGACATAGGTCACCACCGGCAAGCCGGGATATTTTGCCGGATGAGGCGCACATCGGCCCCCGTGACCGAGGCCGCCAGCGAACAACCCGCCGCAATGTCGGGGATCAACACCGTTTTTTCCGGGCTGAGTATTTTCGAGGTTTCGGCCATGAAATGCACGCCGGCCTGCACGATGATCTTGGCCGGGGTACG
>JAKFWI010000131.1 GCA_021731965.1 Hyphomonadaceae bacterium
GTGCTGATGTGCTCACGCGCGTCGGAGCTGCCGGATAGCTATAAGCGCTATCTCGTGAACGGCATCCGAGAGGCGTTCGCGCTGCCGGCTGTGCCCATCCGCCTGCATGTGCGCCAGAATCGCAACCCCTTCGCGCCCGGCGAGGAATGAGGCGCAAATGCCCCTGCACGGGGCGTTAACAAAAGCCTCCAGCTTGTGGAAACCGCGCTGAGATTGCTTCAATCGAGGCCGGAGGCGTGGTTAATGGTGGGTATGGCTAATGATGGAATCACCCCCTATGGCGGCGTGCGCGCCGCGCCGCACAATCTCGAAGCGGAGCAAGCTTTGCTCGGCGCGATTTTGTTCGATAACGAAACCTTCAACCGCATCACTGATCGGCTGAAGCCGGAGCATTTCTATGATCCGGTGCACGGGAAGATCTATGACGCCTTGATGCAATTCATCCGCCAATCGCGGCTGGCGGATGGCATCACGATATCGGAGCATTTCCGCTCTTTGGCGGCACTCAACGAGATTGGCGGTGCGCAATATCTGGTGCTGCTGCTTGAAAATGCGGCGCGGTTGACGGCGCAGGCCATCGAATACGCCGAGCTGATCTATGATCTCGCGCTGCGGCGCAGCTTGATCCAGATCGGCGAGGAAATCACCTCAACGGCGCAAGTGCCGCCCGAAGATGCCAATGGCGGGCAATTGCTGGAGGCGGCGGAGCGGCGCTTGTTCGCCTTGGCCGAAACCGGCATCGGCACGGCCGGCTTCCAGGAATTTCACCGGGCCATGGCGGTTTCGATCGAGATTGCGGCGGCGGCCTATGAGAACAAGTCGGATGTGTCGGGCATCGCCACCGGCTTGGTCGATCTTGATCGTAGCCTTGGGGGGCTGCATTCGTCCGATCTGATCATTTTGGCGGGGCGCCCCTCGATGGGCAAAACCGCGCTGGGGCTCAATATTGCCTTCAATATTGCGCGTGCCCGGCTGGAGGCGGATCGCCTGCCCAAAGTGGAAGGACAAAAGCGTCAACCCGGCGGCGTGGTGGGTTTTTTTTCGTTGGAAATGTCGGCCGAGCAATTGGCGACCCGTTTGCTGTCGGATGCGGCCAGCATCGAATCCGATCGCATCCGCCGCGGGGCCATCAGCAAGCATGATTTCGTTGGATTACGCGACGAGGCCGCCAAGCTTGAGCGCTTGCCGCTGCATATCGATGAAACCGGCGGCATTTCCATCACCCAGCTGATCACCCGCGCGCGGCGTCTGCATCGGACGGCGGGTCTCGATGTGCTGATCGTGGATTATTTGCAGCTGATCACCTCCAATGCCCGCAAGGGCGACGGCCGGGTTCAGGAGGTCAGCGAAATTACCCAGGGGCTGAAAACCTTGGCGAAAACCTTGAAAATTCCCGTCATCGCGCTGTCACAGCTGTCGCGCCAAGTCGAGCAGCGTGAGGACAAGCGCCCCCAGCTTTCGGATCTGCGCGAATCGGGCTCGATCGAGCAGGATGCCGATGTCGTCATGTTTGTGTACCGCGAAAGCTATTATCTGGAGCGGCTGGAGCCCAAAAACGGCACGGATGAGCACATGGCCTGGCAAAGGCAGATGGACGAAATGCAAAATCAGGCCGAAGTGATTATTGGCAAGCAGCGCCATGGGCCGATCGGTAAAGTCAAATTGCATTATGAAGGTCGCTATACCCGCTTTGGAAACCTCGCCACCCGAGAGCCAACCCAGCTGCGCTGAGCCGCAGCGCTGCGCGCATGTTCGGGTGTTTCCTGGGGCGATCGCCGCCAATTGGGGCGTTATCGCGCGCTTGGCGGGGCCGGCGCAAACAGGCGCGGCCATCAAGGCCGATGCCTATGGCCATGGCTTGAGCGCGGCGGCGATGGCCTTGGCGCGGGCAGGGTGCCGGCAGTTTTTCGTGGCTAGCTTAGCCGAGGGCGTGGCCGCCAGGCGCGCACTGGGGGCTGGGCCCAGCATTTGGGTGCTCAACGGGCTGGCCGGGGCGCGCCCCGAGGCGCTCTGCGCCGCAGCCTTAAGCCCAGTGCTGAATTCCCTTGACGATATAGCATTGTGGGCGGGCGCGGGCGCGTGGGCCTTGCACCTCGATACCGGGATGAATCGCTTGGGTTTGCCCATGACGGATTGGGCGCAGGCGGCGCAGCAGGCGCATGGCTTTATGCCTGTGCTGGTGATGAGCCATCTGGCCTGCGCGGATATCTCGGGCGCGCCCATGAACGCCGCGCAGCATGCGCGCTTTCGTGAGGGTGCGGCGCTATTCCCGCAAGCGCTGCGAAGCTTGGTGGGCAGCGCCGGCATGGCTTTGGGGCCTCTTTATCATCAGGATTTGGTGCGCCCGGGCTTGGCGCTCTATGGGCATTGGGGCTCTGATCAGGCCTTGCCCGCTTTGACCCCAGCCATGGCCGTCAGCGCGCCGATTCTCCAGATTCGCGCCGTGCAAGAGGGCGACAGCGTGGGCTATGGAGCGAGCTATCGCTGCATCAAGCCGGCGCTTTTGGCGACGATTGGCATTGGATACGCGGATGGCTTCTTGCGGAGCATGTCCAACCGGGGGTATGGGGCGCTAGATGGGGTGATCTGCCCGATCAGGGGACGCGTTTCCATGGATCTGACCATTCTGGACGTGACGGCCGCCGGCCCACGCGCACGCTGCGGCACCATGGTGGAAATACTGGGGCCGCATCTGAGCGCCGCCGAGCTGGCTTTGCTCAGCGAGACCATCCCCTATGAGGTGATGACCAGTTTCGGCGCGGCCGCAGCCAGCGCCGGCGGGCGGATCATCGCATGATCATCGTCACGCCCTTGGGACGCGCCACGCTTTCCATCCTGAACGAAATGGGGGCGGCGGCGATTTTCGCGACGCGGGTGGTGCTGGCGGCTTTGCGCCCGCCCTGGTTTTTCAGCCAAGTGCTGCGCCAATTGGTGCGACTTGGTTATGCGTCCTTGCCGGTGATCGGCCTGACGGCGATTTTCATCGGCGGTGCGCTGGCGGTGAATATTTACACCGGGGGCGCGCGCTTCAACGCCGAGCAATTCGTGCCCAATATCGTGGCGCTGGGCATTTCGCGCGAATTGGGGCCGGTGCTAGCGGGTCTGATGCTGGCTGGTCGGGTCAGCGGCGGCATCGCGGCCGAAATCGGCACCATGCGGGTGACGGAGCAGATCGATGCGATGACGACGTTATCCACCGATCCCTTTCGTTTCCTCGCCGCGCCGCGTTTGATCGCGGTGACGCTGTGCCTGCCTTTGCTGGTTTTGGTGTCCGATATCATCGGCATCATGGGCGGGTATCTGGTCTCGGTGAATAGCCTGGGCTTTAACGGGGCCATCTATTTACGCAATACCCTGAACTTTATCCGCGCCGAAGATGTGGTGATTGGGCTGGTCAAAGCTGGGGTGTTTGGCTTCATCATCGCCATCATGGGGGCGTATCACGGCTTTCGCTCCAGCGGCGGGGCATTGGGCGTTGGGCGCGCCGCAACCTATGCGGTGGTGAGCGCCACCGTGCTGATTTTGGCCAGTAATTACGTGATCACCTCGCTGTGGCCGCTATGAGCGGGGCTTCTCTTTCTTTGCCGCTGCTGCGTTTGGCGGACGTGCACAAGGAGCTCGGCGGGCGCGCGGTGCTGCGCGGGGTGGATCTGGAGGTGGCGCCTGGCCGCTCTTTGGTGGTGATTGGCGGGTCCGGCGTCGGCAAATCGGTGACGTTGAAATGCGCGCTTGGCCTGATGCGGCCCGATTCCGGGCGCATTTGGGTCGCTGGGCGCGATGTGACAGGCCTTCGCGGATCTCAGCGCCAAGCGGTCAATGCCAAATTCGGCATGCTGTTTCAGGGCGGCGCGCTGTTTGATAGCCTGCGCATCTGGGAGAATGTGGCGTTTCGCTTGCTCTATGCGCAAAAGCAAAGGCGCGCCAGCGCGCGCGAGCAGGCCATCGAGACCATGCGGCGGGTGCGGCTTGGCCCCGAGCATGCGGATAAATTCCCCAATGAGCTGTCTGGCGGCATGCAAAAGCGGGTGGGCCTGGCCCGCGCGATCATTTCGCGCCCGGAAATCCTGTTTTTCGATGAGCCGACCACCGGCCTCGATCCCATCACCGCCGACGCGATCAATGATTTGATCGTGGAAATGGTCAAGGAATTGGGCTGCGCGGCGGTTTCCATCACCCATGACATGTCCAGCGCGGTGCGCATCGCCGATGAGATCGCCATGCTTTATGAGGGGCGCATCATTTGGCGCGGGCCGTCGGCGCAGGTGTATACATCGGGTGATGCGCGCGTCGATCAATTCGTGCACGGCCGCTCCCAGGGGCCGATCGCCGCGATCGTTTGACGGCAAGCCGCATCGGCTTTCACGGTGAATCGTGCTTTAGGCATATCATGGCAAAGTCCGATACCGCGTTTTTCTGCCAATCTTGCGGCGGCGTCAGCGCCAAATGGGCGGGGCGCTGCGAAGCCTGCGGCGCGTGGAACAGCCTGATTGAAGAGGCCGTTAGCGGATTGGTGCCGGGCTCGGGGCTCGCGGCCAAGGCCAGCCCGCGCGGCAAGGATAGGCTGACCTTCGCCAGCCTGGGGGCGCAAGGCTTGCCCCCGCCGCGGCTGATCAGCGGCATTGGTGAATTTGATCGGGTGTGCGGCTCGGGGGTGGTGCCGGCCTCGGCGCTGC
>JAKFWI010000259.1 GCA_021731965.1 Hyphomonadaceae bacterium
AGCCATCGACGCGCGCGACCAAGCGCGCCACGTCCTGCGTCAGCGGCATCAGCACTTGGCGGGCCAAAAAGCTCCCGTCGCGCGCGCGCGAGACCGTCACGCTCGCGCCTGGCTCTGAGTGGAAGGCCAAGCCGGCCAGATGCAATTCGCCCTGCGCGGTGGGCTCGAAAAACACCTCAACCGGCGTGCCGGGCCGCATGCGCCGCGGATTAAACAGCCCCCCCACGATGGCCATGGCCGGGTTTATCTCTCGCCAATCCGCCCCGGCGCGCGCCAGCAACAAAGCCAGAGATTCGCCGCGCGCCACCTGCAGCTGGCGCGGCTGATGGCCCTGCAAGGCCTGGGTAAAGGCGGCATGCTCCGCCATGGCCGCCTGCGATTGCGAATGGCGCATTTGCAAATCATGCTGCAGCGCGGCGCGCGCAGAATAATCCGTGAACGCTTGCACGCCAAACCAGGCAGTCACACCCGCGCCGAGCAGGCCAACCCCCACGGCCGCCCACTTTGCACCCAGCATTTCTAACACCCGCACGGTGAATCGCGCCGCCATGAGGCCTTCCCAAACTTGCCTAACCTAAACCCACCGCACCGTGTGCGTCGTCCTTGACGCCCCGTTCCTGGCTCCGCGCACAAAACGAGGTGCTCTTGAGCCAATCAGGGCTAATAGGGAATTTCGCGGTCCGTACCTTATCCCTATTGGTCATCTCGTATGATTTAGCCCCAATACCTGTCACAAAGGCATTAAAAAGCAGACACACACCTGCGCAAACCTGACCACGGCGCGCTTAGCCATAAGCGAAGCTGCCTCCGGTTCAGGTCATTGCCCCAGCAATTTCCCTGCCAGGTTCCATCAGCTGCTATATAATCGCCCGTGAAACCGAGTGAGTCCAGCCCGCACCATGCAATCCACCGGGGAGCCCATCGCCGCACGCAAGCCCCGCACCGTGCGCACAGTCGGGGCCATCGGCCTTAGCGTGGTCACGGTCATGGGGGGCGCATGGCTGCTGCGCTTGCCTTTGGCGCAAGCAGCCAGCGAGGCCTATCTGCGCCAAAACGGCATTGAGGCGCGCCTGCGGGTGCGGGCGCTGAGCTTATCTGGCGTCACAGCGGAGGCGGTGCGCTTGGGTCCGGCAGCGTCACCGGATCTGAGCATTGACCGTCTGCGCGTCACCTTTGTGTGGCGGGGGCTGCTACCGAGCCTCAAGCGGGTGGATGCCATCAAACCGAGCCTCGTAGGCGCTTGGAAAGATGATCATTTCAGCTTTGGTAGCCTGGACCGCCTAATCGCGCCCCCGGACGGTAAGGCCAAGCCCTTGATGCTGCCGGCCCTCGCGGTGAACGTCCAAAACGGGCAAATCCGCTTGGAAACACCGGTGGGTGTCATGAGCGGCTCGGTTAACAGCAAAGGCGTGCTTGGGCAGACCTTCCTGGCCGATGGGCAATGGCAGCTGCGCGCCAATGCAGAAGCGGGCAGCATTGCTGGCCCCTTCACTTTGCGGGCGGATTCCTCCGGCCTGGCGGCAAGCGTGCGCGGCACTGCCTCCAACTTGGCTTTGAGCGGCCTGAGCGGCTCTGCGGTGCGCCTGCGCGCCGATCTGGCCAGTGATTTGGCCATGCAAGCCGTAACCGGCAGCGCCGAGCTGTTTGCAGATGATTTGCAAGCGCCGTTCGGCACCTGGAACCAGCCGGCGCTGCGGCTGGAAGGCGGGCGCAATAGTGGCGATAGCGGGGGCGTGCGCTGGCGTGCGCGCGCGGCGCTGCGCGGTGCAGATTGGCAGGCGGCGGGGCTGAGCGGCGCTGATCTCATGGCCAAGCTGGCCTTGGACGGCACCGCCACCAGCGGCGGCGGCCGGCTCGATGCCAGCGCGCAAACCCTCTCTGGGCCAGGCTTCACCGCCACCAAACTCAGCCTTTCAGGACCGCTCGCGGCGCAAAGCCTGATGCCCCTGTCGGGCAAGTTTGAAGCCTCGCTCGAGGCCAGCTTGATCGCCGCAACGGCCGGCCTGCGGGCCAGCGTAACGAGCGCCCTGGCGGCCCTGAAAGGCGGCCCAGTGGACGATTTCGCGGCCCGGGCCGCCCAGGGGCTCGACACGGCCATGGCCAAAGCCAACCTGCGCGCCGAGGGCTTGCTCACCCTCGATCAGCAAGGCAGCGCGCTGGCGTTTCGCCAACCGGCGGAGCTGCGCGCGGCGAATGGTGCGGCGCTGCGTTTGCAGCTCAGCCCCGAGGGGGTGCGCGTTTCCAACACCGGGGCGGTGCGCGCTGCGGGGGCGCTGTTGTTCTCCGGGCCGGGCCTGCCCGATTTGCAGCTTGATCTGCAGGAAGTAACCCGCAGCGCCTCCGGTGACACGCGGCTGCAAGGGACATTGCAGGGCAAATGGCTGGCCGGCCAATCCCGCTTGGCGATGGAAAACGCCGGTTTTTTTGCCGAGCTGTCGGCCGATGGCACTGGCCGGGCCAGCACCAGCGGCCAGGTTGACGCGGATCTGCTTAGCCCTGATCTGCGCCTCCAAGGCGTGCGCCTGCCTCTGGGTGGCGCGCTGAACTGGGGCGGTGGGGGACTTAGTGTCGGCCTCCCGGCACCGGGCTGCGCGACCGTGCGCGTCAAGCGGCTGGACGCCGGCGGCCTGCGTCTCGAGCAGCCCGCTTTTGCGCTCTGCGCACCGAACGGGAAGGTGTTTTCTTCGCAAAACGGGCGTGCCAGCGGCGGCTTTCGGCTTAGCCCCATCACTTGGCGCGGCAGCCTGGACGGCCAGCCGCTCAGCCTCGACACCAGCGCCATCACCGGGCAATGGGGTCGCAGCGCTGCCGCGCCGAACCTGCGCCTGGCGCTGACGCGTGTGCAGCTGCGCCAGCCCAACGGCTTGCAGGCCGGGCTGGGCCGCAATCGGGTGGATCTGCTGTTTGGCGCGCCCTTCAGCGCCAGCGGGCACCTTGAGGGCGGGACCTTTGCGCAAAAGGATCTGCCGACCCAGCTTTCGGCCCTCGCTTTCGACTGGGCGCTCAGCCCCGCGGGAGAGTTTGCGCTGCGCGGCGGCAGCGGCCATTTGCGCGCGGCGGGCGCTGAGATCGCGGTGCATCAGCCCATCCGCCTCACCAAGCTGGAGCTGACCCAAACCGGATCACACCTGCGCGGCTCTGGCCGTGCCGAGCTGGAAACCCCCAAAGCGGAGCTCGGCCAGTTTACCCTACGCCATGATCTCTCCACCGGGGCCGGCGAGGCCGAGTGGCAAACCAGCGCGCTGACCTTCTCCCAAGCGTTGCAGCCTTACCAGATCAGCGAAACCCTACGCGGCGTGATCGAATTGACGCGCGGCGCGGTGGCGGGCTCCGTCCTGGCCAAGTGGGATGCCAAGGGCTTGGCCAAGGTCAGCGCGCTGGTCGATCTCCAGAAACTGTCTTTTTCCACCTTGGCCTTGGGCCCCATCGATGGGGTGAGTGGCCAGATCGCCTTCGATGATTTGCTGGCCGCCACCACCCTGGAGGGCCAGACCGTGACGGTGGCGAAGATCAATCCCGGTTTGCCCGTGGAAAACGGCTCGTTCACCTTCCAGCTGCAGCCAAAGGGCATGCTGCGGCTGCAGAGCGCGACATGGCCCTATGCCAAAGGCGTGCTGTCGATCGATCCCACTTATGTGCAGCTGGGCGGGGATATCACCAAATTCAACCTGCGCTTAAGCGGGGTGGATTTGCCGGCTTTGCTCGATCAGCTCAGCCTCAGCAACAGCGTGCGGGCCACCGGCACCGTGGAGGGGGAGTTTCCCTTGGTGTTCAGCCCGGCCGGTGGGCGCATCGAAAATGGCCGCCTGGCTGCCATCGGCGCGGGGCTGATCGCCATGCAAAGCCCGGCACTGGATCAAACCGTGGCGCAGGGCGCGGCCGCGGGCCAGGCCGGCGGCGTTGGCTTTTTGCAGGCTTTGCAAGGGTTTTCCTATAACGAGCTAGCGCTGAAAAACGTCAATGGGGCCATTGATGGCGAGATCGTCGCCGATATCGTCTTTGCCGGGGAGAATGTAGCGCCCATCAGCCTGCCGGTCCCGGGCGGGAAAAATCTGGTCGGCCTGCCCTACCGCTTCAAGGTTTCGGTCAGGGCCCCGTTGCTGCAGCTCTCGCGCAGCGCCGAAACCGCCCTGGATTACAAAAGCTCGATCGAGCAAGCATTGGAGCTCGAAAAATCAAATCCGCCAGCCCCCCTGCCAGCGCCTGCGCCCGCTAAAACCCCAACGGCACCCCGCTAAGGCCAGGCAATTTCAGCACGATCAACAGATCGCGCAATTCCTGGCGCGCCGCCACGTGGGACATGTTCAGGGGGCCCTTGCCCGGCACGCTGCCCAGATCCAGCAAAGTCGAGCCCTGGGGGAATAACTCGCGGAAAATCACTCGCTCGGACAAGCCGGGCACCAAGCGAAAGCCGATGCGGGTGGCCAAAGCCTGCAAAGCCTGCGTCATTTTCAGGGTGTTGCGCGCGCCGACCATGCCATGGGCCATGCGATTGCGCATCACCACCCAATCGATCGGGCGGCGCTCTGCGGCGGCTTTTCGCTTGCGGCTTTCCCAGACCATTTCGGCGTAGACGCCCGGCCGGATCACCTCATTGGTGTTGGGATCGATATCGGCCAACAGATCGAAATCGACAAAACTATCGTTCAGCGGCGTGATCAGCGTA
>JAKFWI010000039.1 GCA_021731965.1 Hyphomonadaceae bacterium
GACACCAAGCAGACGAAGCCCATAGCGCGCTGGCCATCGCTCCCACGCTGCCCAACGCAAAAAACGGCACGCAGGCAATGAGGGCACCGCCTTCGTTTGGCCAAAACGGGCGCGCCGCGAGGCCGCCCAGCCCCGCAAGCGCCCCAAAGGTGCAGACCAGCATCGCCGGTATCACCTCCAAGCTCAAAAAAATGCACAGCCCAAACAGCGCCGGCATGGCCGCCAGCCAAACCAATAACGCCGCAGCGATAGAGGCTTGCCGATTGTCAAGGCGGCGCGGCAAGTTTCTGGTTACAGAACCGTTAGGCATGGACATGTGGAACGTCCTTAACTTTCCGACTCGCATAGTCGAGAACACTATGGCGATTCGTCATCGAGCGACGTCGCCCGCGCGAAACGCGATCTTTTGGAGGCTAGGCCCGTGTACAAAGCAGTAATCGCTTCCTGCCTGTTAGCAATGGCCCCCGTTGCCGCCCTCGCGGCGGGGATCAAAGCACCTCCCGCCAAAACGGCAAAGAAGATTGCGCCGGCCGATCCCGCACCCGTTGCGCCTTTGCCTGTTGACCCCGTGCCGGCCAATCTGGTGACGAGCGATCCCACCAGGGCCGGCGCGCCAGCGGCAGAGACCGCGGCCGAAGCGCCCGCGCCAGTGCTGCTGAGCGATTCCATGCAGGCTTACGCGATCTTTCAACAAGACGTCACAGAATTGCGCGGGTTTACGATCAAGACCGCCAAGGATGTCGATAAGGCGCTGAGCCTAGTGGCGCGGCACAATCCCACGAATATCGGCCAAGGATATTACTCTTATCTCGCCGTCATCGCCGCGCAGGATCCGGTGTTTGCCGCCGATGTGCGCAAGATTGCCTCCGAATTTGGCCGGGAAAAAGTGATTCAAACCCTGCCCAGCAGCGTCCGTTACATTCGCGAGTCCGCCAAGGGTGCCAACCAGGCCGCGCAATTGGTGTTGCGGGCGGCCAGCGCAGATAGCGCGCGTTTGCTCTCGACCTCCGAGCGCTACCGCGAGTTTTCCCTGGCGCTGCAAAAGCAGGCTTGGGCCAAGCGCCCCATCGGTGCCGCCAACAAAGTGCGCCTCGTGGCCCTGCGCAAAGCCGAAGCCGCCCCCTCGAGCGTTGTGCTGCCGCTGACCACGCTGGTGCGGCTATCGCCAAGCGCGGGCACGGTGAATGCCCAGCTCGATCCGAGTGCGCTGGGTGGTACATTGTTCTGGGATGCTTTGGGCTCGAAGGCCGAAGTGGCGGTGCTGACCAGTTTTGTCGAGCCGAAGGTTGAGGTGGTCACGGGCGATCAGATTCAGGCGATGGATCGGGTTTTGACCCTGGCGGCTTTGTATGTGCTGGATGCGCAGAAGGATAACCCGGCCGGTATCGCCAAACTGCTCAGTGATGGCAATAACGCCGGGCGCTGCCTGGCTGTTGATCGCTCGGCTTTCTACAGTGCGGTTTCCGCCTCGCAATTCCAGTATGAGAGCGTTGCCGCGGCGCAGGCGCATTTGGTGTCCTACGCCAAATGCCTTGATGCCATTCGGCTGAAGCCCGCCGCCTAATTCGTGACCGAGGCGGCCCCTCCCCCTTCGGCTGAGGCGCGCCTGGAGCAATTGGCTGCGGATTTTTCCTTCCTCACCGATTGGGAAGAGCGCTACGGCCATGTCATCGAGCTGGGCCGGGCCTTGCCCGAGCTCAGCGCCGCAGAGCGTATCCCGGAGCACCGCGTCCTGGGCTGCGCCAGCCAGGTGTGGCTGATCCGCGATCCCGACGGACCCGATGGCCGCCTGCACTTTCGGGCCGATTCCGATGCCCATATCGTGCGCGGATTGTTGGCGCTGGTGCTTAGCGTGTACTCACACCGCCGGCCCGAAGAGATTTTGGCGCTCGATCCCAACGCTTTGTCGGCGCGCCTTGGCTTGGCGCAGGCTTTGTCATCCCAGCGCTCCAACGGTTTGGCGAGCGTGCTGGCCCGCATCCGTGACCACGCCGCCTATTCTTCCGCCGGAGAGCCAAAGCGGTAATGGTGCGCCAATTGCGCCGCCGCCAGTTTTATGGCCAAGCGGCCGCTGCGCGCCGGCCAGTGAAAGCGCCGCTCCAGCGCGTCAAGCGCCACGCGTTCCGTGCACACCGCCTTGGCAGCCAAAGCCAGCGGCATAGCCAAAGCGGCCAACGCACGCTTGGCCCTGCCGCGGGCCGCAGCGCCCGCCGCCAGAGGATCTGCGCCAGACCAGCCTGTGCGCGCCTTAGGCGGGGCGCTCCAGTCCACACCGCGCAGCGCGCCGGCCTCTGCCGCCTCCAAATCCCCGGCCAGGCGCTGCAGCGCTGCCGCCTCATGCGCCTCCAAGCCCTCGAAACGCGCCAAGCGCACCGGTGCAGCGGCGGGCAGCGCGCCTTCCGCTGCGTTGTGCCGAGCCCGCCTTAGCTCAAGCCCCGCCGCGCTCAAGCAAAAGCCCTCCGCGCCCACTTGGCGCAGCAAACCCTCCCCGATCCAGCCTTGCACCACGGCGCGCGCCAAATGCATGGCCGGTCGGCGGCGCCGATCCTCGCAGCGAAAAAGCGCAAACCCCTGATCCATCGCCACCAACCGCGCACGCGGCGAGGCCAGCAACCCAAGCGCACGCTGGGCCTTGGCGGAGTTCGATCCTGCTGGCATTAGGCCGCCTCACGCTGGCGCGCGCCAAAGGCCTCTCGCAACAGGCTTTCCAGACTTTCAATCCAATCATCGAAGGCGATGGCGTCGCGACGATCCTCGATCAAATGGCAGGCATGCCCCACGGTCGATCGATCGCGCTCAAAGGCGATGGCCACCCGGTTGAGCGACATCTCAAACGCCACATGCGCCAGATACATGGCCACTTGCCGTGCGAAGGCGCTTTTCGCCGAACCCCGCGTGGGCCCGGCGATCTCGTTGACCTCCAGCCCCAAGCCATAGCCCACGATCGCGATGGTCAGTTGCGCGGCGGCGCGATCATCCTGCGGATTTGCCTTCATTCTACCCTCCTTGATGGATGCGCCCACTATGGCGCGCCCAACAACGCGGAGGATAACATTCCTATTTTAGGATGATAGTCCTAATTCGTTAATCTGTATCGGTATCGGCAGCGCGGGACAGCTTGGGCAGGCGTTTGTTTTTGCCCTGGCGTTCGGTGGACGGCCTCGCGCCGTCGTCGCCATTTTCCGCTTTGTCTTTTCGGCCCAGGCCATTCTCTATAGCCAACAGTGAGCGCGCGGCCGCATAGCCAGGTGCCACCATCGGGTAATCGGCTTGCAGGCCCCATTTGGCCCGATACTCCTCCGGCGTCATGTTATAGCGCGTGCGCAAATGCCGCTTGAGCGATTTGAAAGGCTTGCCGTCTTCCAGGCAGATAATGAAATCATGCTGGACTGACTTTCTGATCGGCACGGCGGGCACGAGATCCAAAGCCGGTTTTGCCTCAGCGCGCAGCGCCACTGCGTGCAGTGCGCCATACACCGCTTCGATCAAACCGGGGATTTCCTCCATCGTGACGGAATTGGCACTAACGAACGCCGATACGATGTCGGCGGTCATGGCCACGATTTCGTTCTTGTTTTCCATAGCCCACGCAGTCCCGACACGGTTTCAGACGCTGGGCTGTACTCACTTAACGGGGCGAAATCAAGCCGGGCAAAAAGCGCGAATATCAAAAGCTCTTATTCAGCAAGCTGAAAGCAAGAGCATATCCAGGGAAAACTTTCCCTTGGTTACTCTGCCTAGTGCTAGCCGGCGTTGAGCAAGAGACCTAAGGCCAAGCTCGCAGCAAGCATCAAGACCATGCCTGGCCCTAGAATTTCTCTAAAAACGCCTGTTTCGCTAGCCGCAAGGGCATCCAGCCCGGATTTGCCAACGGCCAGCGCTTGACGCTCGATCGCGGCGCGGGTGCGGGCGCGCCAAGCGGCACCAGCCACGATCAAGCCCGCGGCGAGCCGAACGATCGGCACCGCCCAATCAAAAACATCGCCGCTTCCGCGCTGCTTGGCTCGCCGCGTTTTCGTGAAGATCAGGCGCTGTATTTGCCAAAGTGTAGAGGCGGCAAATCCAGCCGCGCACAGCATTTGCGCGCGCGCCAGCAAATGGGGCGTATCATAAGGAGTGTAGAGCAATTGTCCGGGCGGCAACAAAGCATAGAGCCAGCGCGAATCCACCCCGATCACCAGAACGAAAAAGGCCGCGCAACCAATGGCCAGCAGGGTGCCAAACGCCAGTGGCTCCGCCCCCTCGCGCGTGCCATCGCGCGCAATCTCTGCCTCCGCGCCGCGCCCAAAGCCCAGCACGGGCACCACCGTAACCACCACCCCCAGCAGCCAGAAGCTCTGCGCCCCGTCACGCGCCAAGCCATCCAGCAGCAGGCTGGTGGCGGCATAGCCCAGCGTGCCCGGCACGCTCAGCACACTGGCCGCACCCAACACGCCGATCGCGCGCAAGATTAGCTGGGTTCGTGGGCCCGCCAAGCTATCGGCATCAATCACCAGCGCCAGCAATGCCCCGCTTAAGCACAGCGCGAAAGCCAAAGCGCAGGCC
>JAKFWI010000116.1 GCA_021731965.1 Hyphomonadaceae bacterium
ACCTGACTTCGGATAAGATAATCCACGCCGGCCTCGGCCGCTTGCGCATGGCAACCGCGATCGCTCAGTGCCCGCGCGGTGGATGGTGTGGTTGGCGCGTAATCAAAAGCAGGAACACTCAGCTTGGCATTCGCAATTTTGTCCGATTCCGAAAGGCCGCATGTGATTGCTTGGGGCGGCGCGGCTGGCGGCGTTTTGGCAAAACATCGTGCGCCTGGAAGCACGGATGCGATAAATAAGATCAAAATGGCACCGAACGCGAAGCCATAAATTTTAGACCAGGATATCCAGCCAATCGGCCCCATGATTTGGCTCTCCTTTCTGAAAACTGCGTGCATCCATCCACGCAAATTTTTGCTCTAAACTTTGAAGCTCTGCACTTTGAAGTCAACAATTTTACCATCGTGTTCCGCTACAGCACCCGACCGGTTCGCAATAAAAATGCACGATTTTGACGGCATGAAAACTCGGAAAACTCGGATCCATCCATGCTTTCCGGACGATCCCAGCCATGCTCTTTTCGCCGCGCGCGCGGGAACGGGCTTTACAACGCACCAAAATTCACCCCTCACGCTGTGGCGCACTGAACGCCGAGCATCACTTGTCCGTGACCCTGGCCACTAAGCCCATGACGGGGCCAGCCTATCACGTCCTCGTGATAATGGCCGGGCTTGCCTCACCGCAATAGCAAGCGCACCAATGTTCAGTAAGGTCGTGAATACTTTGCGAAACGGGGAGATTGGCATGGCGAAGCTATGGCGCAGTGAACATTGCGGGCATGACCTAAACCAGATCGATCCCAATCCTGTACTTCGTAGTGCGAAACTCGTCGCCCTCGGCCTGAACGATCAGGGTCTGGGTGATCGCGACGGGATCGAAGGACAAGATCGCAAACCCGGCGCGGGACTCGGTTTGACGGCCATTGGAATCGCACATAATTTTCGCGCAATGGTCCGGCTTTGCTTTGCAAAACCTGCGCGCGTGATGGTTCGCGCCTTTGGTTTCAGTGTGGCCTTGATCTTATGCGTTAACTCGGCGAGTTATGCGCAAGCTGTGCGACCCGCAAATGCCGATTTCGCGGGTGCCGTAAATCTCAATACGAGCGGCTTAACCCAGACTTTGCGCCTCGAAGGCTCCCTTGCCAATAGCGAGGAATTGCGTCGTTTCGGGGGATCGGACGTTTTCGGCAATATCATCCCGAATGTAACGCATGCCAATTGGTTTCGTTGGCGCGCGACTTCGACGGGATTTGTCCAATTCACGCTGCAATTTCAGAATTTCGCCGCCGTCGGCTCGACAGGGCTGATAGACTTTCAAGTATTCGACGGCGATACGTTTAACGCCATTACTTTGGTAAATAGGGGCTCGATTAATCTCGGGCTGCTGGGAACCACCGCAACCCAGCGTGCTGGGTTCGATTCCATCAGCGGACGTAATTACATTATCCGGGTATTTGCCGGCGGAACGCCGTTGCCGCTGGCGGCTGGTGGCAGCGTCACATTGATCCCGGCCAACCCGGTTTTTGCAAATGATGCGTTCGTCAATGCGAGCCCCTTGCCCGAAGCTGGTTTGCGAGTACAGAGCACGCTGACCGGGGCCACTGATTATTCTGGCCCGAACTTCGAGATCATTAGACGCGCCCGTGTCGCAACGGGCGTTTCCGAGACCTTTTTTTCGCGCAATCGCTGGTGGCGGTTCCAGCCCACCCAGTCTGGGCTGGCGACCATTGATTGGAGCGCATCGCCATCGCGCGCCATAGGCATGGCGGTGCATGTTGGCGACCGGGCGGCAAATCTTGTTGCGGTCGGGCAGCCAAATGCCCTGATCCTCACCGGCGGCCCGCAACTTCAGACACGGCAAATTAGTTTTCAAGCCAATGTCGGTCAAGTTTATTATGTTGAAGTCTATGATCTTGAAAGCGCGGTCGAGGAATTTGAAATCGGCACGTTTGATTTCACCTTTGGCTTTACCCCGAGCGCGCCCGTGGCAGCGGCGCCATCGACCAGCATCATTGCAGCGACTTTGCCTGCGGCGCGCGCCAGCACCCAGATTGCCGCCCCACTGACGGTGTTCGCCACGATTATTAATGCCGGCAACAGTACAGCGCGCAATTGCCGGATCGAACCCGGGTTCGTTTTGCGCAGCCTCCGCACGGATCTGACCTTCACCGTACCGAGCTTTGATTTCCTCTATCAAACCACCAATGCGCAGAATCAATTGGCGGGCGTTGCGAATAGGCCTATCGATGTCCCGCCTGGAGCCGCGCAAGGCTTCTTGATCGCCGTGACAGGACGCGTGGATCCAACGCTTGCGACTTTCACATTCGCAAGCCAAGTCTTCGCCCCGCAATTTTTGTGCGATAATGCTGCGCCTGCGCCAATCACGCCCGGGACAAATACGTTCAGCATTCGCGCGCCTGTGGCGCTCAGCGCGAACACCGTGACGACGGGCCTAACGCCAGTTGCCGACATTATCCCGATCGCCGCGACGCCCGATGCGCCCGGCATTGTCAATATCCCCGGGACGGGCGCACGAACGGGCTTCTTTGCGGTGTCGGCGGTCAATATTGGGGCGACAAGCGTGGTGAATGTATCAACAACAACCTTTGGCGTGCCCCAGCCATTCGCGGTGGCGATCTGCGAAACCAATCCCGCGACCGGGCAATGCATTACCCCTTTGGCGGGCGGCAGCATATCGATCAATTTCCTCGCCGGTCAGGTGCGAAGTTTCTCGGTGTTTTTGCAAAGCGATTCGAGCCAAAGCGTTAGCTTTGCCCCGGCGGTCAATCGCGTCGGCGTTCAGTTTCGCCAAGGAAGCGCCACTGGGGTTTCAGGCGAAACCAGCGTCGCGGTTCGCACCGTGCCCTGATCCTGCTTTGCTTCGACAGGTATTGTTCACCCTGCACGCGCCGCGTGGGCTGGGTAGGTGGGCAAGCCCGCGCACCTAGCCCGGCTTTAAGCGGGAATTCGCCGATCTCATTGAAAGACGCCGCGTCCAATTGTGGCATGTCGATTACGGGATCAAACAATGTGCTTGCCCTCAGAATCGATCATTGGCTGGCCGTCTTCGTACAGAAACGGCCCTGGGGGCCATCTCTCCAGCAGATCGAGCACGACTCCACTTGGCCGGCAAAGTCTAACGCCTTTAGGTGTTGCCACGATTGGCCGGTTCACGAGCACGGGATGAGCGATCATCGCGTCAAGCAAAGCGGCATCCGAAATCTCCGGATTAAGCAGACCCAGTTCAGCAGCAGGTGACTTGGTCTCGCGCAGGGCCGCGCGCGGCGAAAGACCGGCACCGGCAAACAGTGCGAGCAATTGCGGTCTTGTCCAGCCAACCTTCAGGTATTCAATGATGGTCGGCTTATAGCCAGCGGCACGGATCGTCTCCAGGACGTTGCGAGAGGTGCCGCAATCGGGATTGTGATGGATGACGACGGGAAAGAACGCACTCAATCTTTGGCTTCCTTCGGCAATAATACGGCGCAAACGATCCACGCGAACAGCGCGCCGGCGAATTGTCCGGCTATGAAGCCCGGCGCGTCAACAGGTCTTACGCCCGAGAAGGTGTCGGTCAGTGCTCGAGCCAAGGTGATAGCGGGATTGGCGAATGATGTGCTGGCCGTCCACCAATACCCGGCAGTGATGACGAGCGCTACGGCCGCAGGGATGGCATGCGGACGCCAGCGTGAGACGGCGAGAATTGCAAACAGCAATGTGAAGGTCGCAACGCTTTCACTCAGAATCTGCGGCCCACCTTCGCGGACATGCGTGGAGATCTGCATGATCGGCAGGCCGAACATGGCGTGGGCGAGCCATGCGCCCAGCACGCAACCCAGCACTTGGATCGGCACATAGAGCAGTGCAGAAAGCACGCTCAGTTTTCGTCGCAGCATCATCACCAGCGTCACTGCCGGATTGAAATGAGCCCCCGAGATCGGCCCGAGCGCGCAGATCAGCACGTATAAAATTGCCCCCGTCGCCGCGGTGTTGCCAATAAGGGCCACCGCATCGTTCCCCGACGCGAGCCGCGCCGCAAGGATACCGGAACCGACCACCGTCCCCGTAAGAATGAGGGAGCCGAGCGCCTCGGCGACGAGGCACCGTCCCATACCGATTTGCATGTTTCCCCCGTTCGTATTCTCGAGCGCATTCAGGAAAAGTGGTGTTGCGGTTTTCCGGCTGAATGCGCGCTAAGTTAGTGAATCAGCGCATTCAGGAAAAGTGGTGTTGCGGTTTTCCGGCTGAATGCGCGCTAAGTTATTGAATCAGCGCAACTTTCTATTCAGAAATCGAGTTCGATCTCCTTGAAAAATGCTCTTGGCCGCACGCTTTGCACTGGGATCAGGGGGCATTTTGCCGATATTGCTCAACCGCTTCTGCAAAGAAATACCGCCCAGCCCGGAAATAGGCAACGCCCGCGCCCTGAGCCGGTGAAACCGCTTGCCGCCCCAATTTCCACCACTCTCCTGGACGTGACCGCCGA
>JAKFWI010000118.1 GCA_021731965.1 Hyphomonadaceae bacterium
ATCCTGCAGCGCAGCAGAGCGGCCCGTGGCGGTGACCACGATCTCATCGCTGTCTGCGACTTCTTGGGCCTGATCATCCGCCTGCGCGGGTGGCGGCGGGGCTTCTTGGGCCAGCGCCGGAGACATCAAAGCGAAAGCCGAAAAAACACCGGTCAACAAGCCGGTGCGGACGCTGAGTGGACGCGACATGAAATTCCTCCCCTGAGCCGATTGCACCGGCAATGCGGCAAACCATTTCCTGAACCCCACAGCCTTGGGTCCAGATATATGCAAACCAGTGACTACTGGTGCCCGCCGGAGTGTCAAGAAGCTGTGCGCGCAAGAATCGCATACTGCGGCATAATCGACACGTAATTTCCCCGACCTATGGTTTAATGGACGCGCAATCAGCGAGAAACGGAGCCCCCATGACCGACAGCGCAGGGGCCTTGGTGTTGTTTTCTGCGGGGCAGGATTCGGCGACCTGCCTGGCTTGGGCGCTGGAGCGCTTCACGCGGGTGGAGACGATCGGCTTCGATTATGGCCAGCGCCATCGTGTGGAATTGCTGCAGCGGCCCATCGTGTTGGGGCGAATGGCGGCCCTCACACCCCGCTGGGCGGCACGCCTCGGGCCGGATAAGGTCGTGGATCTGACGGGGTTCGGGGCGATCAGCCCGTCGGCCTTGACACGCAGCGTGGCCATCCAAAGCCCTGTCGCAGGTCCGCCCAACACCTTCGTTCCGGGGCGCAATTTGGTGTTTCTTAGCGTGGCCGCGGCCCATGCCCACGCGCGCGGCTTGAATGTGCTGGTCGGCGGCATGTGTGAAACCGATGCCTCAGGCTATGCCGATTGCCGCCGCGCAACCATCGAGGCGATGGAAGCGGCGCTCAGGCTTGGCATGGACTCGGACGTGCGGATCGAAACGCCGTTGATGCAATTAACCAAAGCGCAAACCTGGTCGCTGGCCCAGGTCTGCGGGGGCCTGGCTTTGGTCGAACTCATCAGAACCGAGACCCATACCTGTTACGAGGGCGATCGAAGCGGTCCTCATCCTTGGGGGTATGGCTGCGGGAAATGCCCTTCTTGCCAGTTGCGCGCTGCTGGCTGGCAGGCCTTCATGGCTTGAGGCATACGATCAATACCAAGCGCGGCGGGAAACCCTAGCGCATTTTCAATAAAAAGCCTGCCCCGGACTTGATCCGGGGTGTAGTCGCGGTTTTGTGCCCGAAAATGCGCCAATTCAAAGTTTTAGTGCATCGGACACAACAAAATCCGGCTCGGATTTTGCCTGCGATGTTCTAGCGGAGCGAAAGCCGATCAGGCCCTTGCGCCGTACCATTTGCCCAATTTGATTGCGAAAAAGGTGAAGGCGCGCTCAGTGTCGTACCAGGGCGTCACCGCCAGGGAAAAGCGCAGATCATATTCATACCAGGAAAAATCCAGCGTATCGATCACGCTGCCTGAGGCATCCAGCAATTCCGCCCGCATCCCCGCGCCGCCCAACGACGAGCTAAGCGCATAATCCAGGGATGTGCGGTTTTTCTGCTGCTCGAAAGTCAGCCGGGAAGGGCGGGCCTCGAGCAGCGTGATTTTCAGGCTGGTGCCGCTGGTATCGTTCAATTCCGCGCCGGCTCTAATCAATTGCCGCTCAACGCGCGATTGCAGGCTGCGCTGCAATTGGGGCACGTCGCGCACGCCATAGTCTTTGTCAAAAGCCGCCTGCGCCTCGGCAGAAAGCACGGGCGTCAACACCTTGAGGGGGGCCGCATAAGCCGTGGAGGCCGAGAATAAAGCAAAAGCCACGATGAGCCAACGCATGAAAGCCTCCATGACACCAAGCTTCAGCGAGAAGCCTGTTTGTTAGAATAGGGCTCATCGCCCATGGAGTCGAGGTTGAAGCTGTCATCAAAATCGGTTGATCGCCGATTGGGGCCTTGGAAATTGGCTTTGGGACCGCGCCGGCGGTCCGGCCCATAAAAGCTGCCGGAGCGAACAAAGCGGCGATTGTCCTGCATGGTCGTGCCGATATGTTGCAGCATCGACTTGGCGGAGATGGGCTTGGCCAGAAACCCGTTGGCACCGGCATCGCGCGCAGCCGTGACGCGCCAGCGCTCCGAATGGCCGGTCATGATCAGGATCGGGACGGATGGCCCCGGGCTATCGGGTGCCATGCGCAACAGCCGGGTGAATTCAATTCCATCCAGCGGCTTCATGGCGATATCGGTAATAATGAGATTGGTCGGGGTGTTTTTCAGGCATTCGAAGGCTTCGAAGGCGTCGCCAGCCTCCATGCAATTGTAGATGCCCACGGCCCTCAACACCGATTGCACCAGAAAGCGCATCTGGCGATTGTCATCGACAATCAGGACACGGGCTTGGGTAAGGTTGAACATGGAGGCCTCGTTGCGTGCCCTTAAGTTAGATCACGCAAGCTAACCGGTGGTGAACAGCGGAGACGCATTGGTGAATGTTGGTTTAGTGAGCGCCGAGACCCAAATAGGCGTGCGCGCCCAGGAAAGCGATGATAGCGCGGCGATCGAGCGGCTGGTAAGCGCGGTTTTCGGGCCCGGCCGGCGGGCGAAATCGGCCGAGCGCGTGCGCGAAACCGCCCAAGCCGCCCCGGGGCATTCGGGGATCGCGTGTGCGCGCGGCGGCGCGGTGCTGGGCGTGTGCCGCATGTGGCATCTGCGAGCCGGTGGCCTAAACGCTTTGTTTTTGGGCCCGTTGGCGGTGGCTGAAAGCCATCGCGGCCAAGGCATTGGCGCGGCGCTGATCACTTGGTGCGTGGCGCAGAGCGCGGGGGCTGCCATCATAACCGTCGGCAATTTAGGCTTTTTTAGCCGATGGCAGTTCGTGCACGCGGAAGGCGTTGCGCTTGATGTCCCCGTCCGGGCGGAGCGGCTCTTGCGGCGACCTGGCGCGCTTCTCGATCACGCGCAAACCGGCTTGTCGCCCACAAATGGCCATAGGCTTTGATTGAGGGCATTTTCAGCCACAAAGCCGCAAGTTTATCTCTGTGGAAAACGCTCTGGATCCGTTACTGATGCTGCGCTTCAAGCATTTGGAGCATCGAACGCCATCAAACTGGCTCAGTTTGATAAGGCCCAGCGCAATTCATGGTGCCCAGAAGAGGATTTGAGTTATCCACAGTTCGGGCTGTTGAATTATAAGCGCTTTTTGTCCGCCTGATCGGTCAGTTTAGCACCTCGCCTCAGCACTAAACTTAGTACCTCGGCCCGGTCAAGCCGGTGCTGAGAAGTTCGAGTCCGCGTTTGGGCGGAGTTCGCGTCCCGTTTGCGACTCGAATTTGTGGTCTCCGCGATGGTGGGGGTGGGACGCGAAGCGCATTGGTTACGACGAGGGCGCGCTCTGTCGTGGTATGATCGACGTAGGCGGCTGGCCACGTGTGTTGCACCCTATGTGTGACCTACGCTGTCGGTGCCAAATAGCGGAGCAGCCATTCTCGACAGGAGCTTCTAGAGCTTCCCGCTCTGTTGCTGCGCAATGTCGGTCATCAAGTCCTGAAGGGCTTGATGGTATGATCCTGCGCTGACGACAGACAAGTCTGCGATGTGATGGAACGTGTACGGAAATCCGATACTCGTGTAGTCGACCTTGTCCAGGCGACATTGGCGCAGTTTTCCTTGAACGAGCGCCTGATAGACTTCGTAGTGGAACTGCTCCCTGCGCCCCTCTACCGCATCCAGAGACCAAAATGCCAACACGCGGTCACAGCGGTTGATCGCCTTTCGGATCGACTCTTTCCAATCTGAACCATAGTGAATTCGATTGTTGGAAAGTTTGGTCAGATGGCGCTCGCTGGTTTGTAGCTCGTAGGGCTTATCGATCCAGACGCTGAAGCCTACGTCGACCAGCGATTCTACGAACGGACGAAGTCGCTGTTTGTCTGCTGATGCGTGGGCGATAAATACTTTCTTGCCCTTTGCACCACGAGGAGGCAGGTACTTGCGTCCCGGCTCGGCACGTTGCTCCTGTCCCGGATACAACTCGTCACGTGATGCCGGTTCGTTGAGCGAAGGGCGTTTGGCGAGAAGCTCCGGCCTCCCCGTGAGCTGGGCGATCCGTGTAACTATCTTTTGCCAAGCGGGATCTGATTGGTCACCCTTCCAGCGACTTAAGTCCTCAGTGTGAGAAGTATTCCAGGGAGGTGGTAGGTCAATTACCTCAAGGAATGCAGGCACGAGTACATCTCGATCTCGCCCGACTAGCGCCTCCGCTCGAACCCATTCGGACTCAACGGAGCGGAGTGACCAAAGAACGAGCACCGCCTTGGCTCGTTGGACTTTGCGAGAAATCTCCTCCGCGAAACTCGCCCCGGCCGCAAGCTCAACGTCAAACCACACCTCCAAGCCAAGCCCACGAAGGGCCGCGACAATGGGTTCGACCTTTGGCCGGTCTGACCGAGAGTGAGAAACGAATACATCTGCCACCGTTAGCCCCCGAGATGGCTTGATCTTCCGACGTGCTCATACTTTCGAAGTCC
>JAKFWI010000172.1 GCA_021731965.1 Hyphomonadaceae bacterium
GGTCTGTTCGCCGATCCGATTGTGGCCGCGAACACTGCGCGCTCGGACTTCCGCATTGCGGACCTGATGTGCGGGGCAAAGCCCGTCTCGCTCTTCCTGCAGCCGCCGCCCTCGGACGCGGCGCGGCTCATGCCCTTGATGCGGCTGATGCTCAACCAGGCAGGCCGCTTTCAGGAAAAGTGGAGGCCGGTTTTCCGTCCGAAAGCGGCCTAACTCTACACTTCCGCATTTTCAGGGAAAATGCGGTGGCCGCGGGCTGATGGAGGAGCAGACCCACGCCGCCGATGGCCGCGAAAAGCGCCATCGCCTGCTCATGTGCCTCGATGAATTCCCGCAACTTGGGCGCATGCCGTTCTTCGAGACGGCGATGGGTGCGATGGCGGGCTATGGCCTCAAGGCCTATTTGGTGTGCCAGTCGCTCAACCACATCATTCGCGCCTATGGCCGCGACAATGTCATCCTCGACAATTGCCATGTGGTGACGGCGTTCGCCGCCGCCGACATGGAAACCGCCAAGCGCATCGCGGAGATGGCGGGCGAGGTTTGGGAAATTCGCCCGCAGGAAAGCGTGCAGCGCCCGCATGCGATCCTTGGGCCCCGCAAGGGCAATATCACCTATCGCGAGGAGCGCCGCCCGCTGCTGCTCCCCGGCGATGTGCGCCAGCTCGCGCGCGACGAGCAGCTGGTCTTCGTGTCGGGCGCCAAGCCGCTTAAGACCAAGAAGCTGCGCTTTGATCAGGAAAAAATGCTGGCGGCGCGGATGCGCCGGTCTTCCGCCGAAACGGTCACGCTGACGACCGCCCATGATTGGGAAAATGTCGCGCCGCTCGGCATGCTGCCTTTGGAGCGCAAAAAGCCTGTCCGTTCCAGCGCGCCGGCACGCGACGGGAGAGCGCTGAGCCAAAGCGATCTTTTCGCGGATGCCGCAGATCGCCCCATGAGCATTTCGGAGCGCGCCAGTGCGGGCCTGCGCCCATCGCCGGAAGTGCAACATCCGCCAACCGAAACGCCCCGCGGCCGGGCGGCAAAGCGCACGGGAGTCTGAGCCATGGCCTCTAACAATTCCGGCGCATCCCAATGAGCTCAACCCCCATCAAGACCTATCTCGAAGCCGAAATGGCCCGCGAAGTGGCGCGCATTGCCCGGGCGCAGGGCCGCTCGGAATCGAGCCTCATCGCCGACGCGGTTCGCGCGACCCTGGCCAAAGGCTCGGAGGCCGTCGCCCGCGCGGCGGCGGAAACGCAAGCCCGCCGCCTCAACCGGATCGAACAGCGGCTCGACAAGCTGTTCCGCGACCAGATGCTGATGAAAGAAAGCCTGCTGCTTTTCGTGCGCGTGTGGCTGGAACACAATCCGCCGCTGGAAGACGCGATCGCGGATTCGGCCGCCGCCAGCGCCGAAGCGCGGTTCGAGCGGTATCTTGATCTCGCGGCGCAGACCCTGGCGCGCGGCGGCGCAGAGCGGCCGCAGGCACCCATCTATGGTGGGCAACACGAAACGCACGCCGCGGAGCTTTTGGCATGACCTCCGCCCTCATGACCGCCGCCGATCTGCGCGCGCTGCCGCAGGCGCGGCGCCGTTCTGCGTTGGAGCGCGCGCTCGGCTCGGCAATCGCCGCCGCGCTTGCTGAACCCGATGTGGTCGAGGCGCTGATCAATGCCGATGGCGCGCTCTGGATCGACCGTGTCGGCAAGGGCCTCATCCGCACGGACACGCGCCTCTCCTGCGCCGACCGGGAAGCGGCCATCCGGCTTTTGGCGCACGAGGCCGGCGAAACTGTGGGCGCGGAGAAGCCGCTGCTGGCGACAATTCTTCCGATCTCAACTGATTTTGGCAGCGCCGCGCGCGTGCAGGCGGTTTTGCCGCCGCTGGTTTGCGCGCCGGTTTTGTCGATCCGCAAACGGCCATCGGCGATCTATAGGCTCGATGACTATGTCGGGGCGGGAATCGCGACCAAAACCCAAATCGCAACACTGCGCGACGCAGTCATCCAGCGCCGCAATATCGTGGTCGCGGGCGGCACGGGCTCCGGCAAGACGACGCTCCTCAATGCACTGCTGGCGGAAGAGCCATTTCGCGACGCGCGCGTCGTCGCGCTCGAAGACACGGCCGAGCTGCAGCTGCTTGGCGCCAATGTCGTCCAGCTGCTGACCAAGCGCACCGACCCCCAAGTCACCATGCGCGATCTCGTGCGCACGACTTTGCGCCTGCGCCCCGACCGGATCGTCGTCGGCGAGGTGCGCGATGGCGCGGCGCTCGATGTCCTCAAGGCCTGGAACACCGGCCATCCGGGCGGGCTCCTCACCTTGCACGCCAATTCGGCCGCCGACGCGCTGACCCGGCTTGAAGACCTGTGCCTGGAAGCCGCGCCCGCGACCCCTGCGCGCCTGATCGCCTCGGCCGTCGATCTCGTCGTGTTCATCGCGCGCACAGATCAGCCCGGTTCGAGGGGCGGGCGGACCATCGCCGAAATTCTCGATCTTACCCGCTCAATAGGAGGAAAAGAGCATGCGTAAGTCCATCACCACCAAAACGGCCGCAAGGATCGCTGGCTACACGTTATTGGCGCTGGCCTTTGCCGCGCCCGCTTATGCGGCGGGTTCCGGCATGCCCTGGGAAAGCCCGCTCGAACAGGTGGTGGATTCCATCACCGGCCCGGTGGCGCGCGCCGCGGCCGTGATCGCCATCGTCATCGCCGGCATCACCATCATCTTTTCCGAAGGCGGCGGCGCGGTCCGAAAGCTGGCATTCGTCGGCTTTGGCATTGCCATCATGTTCGCGGCGGTGTCCTTCTTCCTCGATTTCTTCGGCTTCGCCGGCGGCGCGGTTCTTTGATGCTGGCTCGCCTGTCCTGCGATTTTCTTGAGAGGGGATCATGATGAGCGAGGTGCCAGAAGGCTTTGTGCTGCCCTTACGCACCTCGCTGACCCGTCCGATCCTATTGGGCGGCGTGCCGCGGGCCTTCGCCATCCTCAATGCGACTGTCGGCGCGGCGATTGGGTTGGGCCTGCAGCAGCCGCTGATCGGCCTGCCGCTCTGGGCTTTGCTCCAGGGGGGTGCGGCCTGGGCCGCGACGCGCGATCCCTGGTTTTTGGAGACCTGGCCGCGCCATCTCTCCAAACCGACGTTTTTGGAAGGCTAGCGCGATGATGGATTTGCGCCCCTATGCCCGCAGCGGACTTAAGCTCTGCGATTATCTGCCTTGGGCGGCCGATTGCATCGTCGCCCCGCCAGGGGCGGGTCCGATGCAATCCGCTTTTGAGGCGCGCATTCTGGGCGGCGAACCGGTTTCCACTTCGCCTGAATGCGCGCGTCGGCCCAAGCGTGGTGCTGAACAAGGACGGCGCATTTCAACGCACATTGGCGTTTCGCGGGCCTGACCTCGATTCCGCGACCCTTTCCGAACTTATGGGCCAGGCCAGCCGCCTCAACAACGCGCTGCGCCGCTTCGGATCGGGCTGGTGCTTGCATGTCGAGGCGCGGCGGCGACCGTCGCCGGGCTATCCCGACAGCGATTTCATCCATGGGCTGGCTTGGCTGATCGATGAAGAACGCCGCGCGGTGTTCGAAAGCGCAGGTGCCAGGTTTGAGAGCGAGTATTTCCTGACGCTGGCCTTTCTTCCGCCGCCGGAGCGTCAGGGCAAGTTGGAATCCATGCTGTTCGAAGGCGGCGCGCATGCTCCGGCCCAGGACTATCGCGCGCATCTCAAGCGCTTTCAGGGCGAAAGCGATCAGCTGCTCGCTTTGTTCGAAACGCTGATGCCAAGCGCGGCCTGGCTCACCGATACTGAGACGCTCGGGTATTTGCATGATTGCGTGTCCGATCGGCGTATGGGCCGCGTCGCGGTCCCGGCTACGCCGTTCCATCTTGATGCGCTTTTGACCGATGCGCCGCTTGTCGGCGGGCTCGCGCCCAGGCTCGGCACCAAGCATCTCAAAATCATCTCGGTGCGCAGCTTCGTCGCCGCAACCGAACCGGGCTTACTGGACGCGCTCAACCGGCTTCCAGTTTCCTATCGCTGGGTGACGCGCTTTTTGCCGCTCAATCGCGAAGACGCGCGCCGCGAGATCGAGAAAATTCGCAAGCGCTGGTTCTCCAAGCGCAAGGGCCTGATGACTTTGCTGCGCGAGGCGCTGTTTCGTGAAGAGGCGGCGCTCCAGGACAATGACGCCGCCAATCAGGCGGTCGACGCCGATGCGGCGTTGCAGGAACTGGGCGCAGACGCCGTCGCGGCGGGCTTTGCGACGCTGGTCATCGTCGTGGCGGAGGACAGCGAGGCGGACGCCGACGCTGCAGTCCGCATGATCCGTCAGGCCGCCGATGGGCTTGGGTTTGTCACCGAGGTTGAAAGCGTCAACGCCGTCGAGGCCTGGCTCGGCAGTCTGCCGGGCAATCCTTACGCCAATGTGCGCCGGCCGGTATTGTTCACCCGGTGCTCGCGCACCGCGAATCTG
>JAKFWI010000016.1 GCA_021731965.1 Hyphomonadaceae bacterium
GCTTTTTTCACGGTATCGGGCGTGGCCGCCACACGCGTTTCCCCAAGGGCCGTCTCGCTTGTCACCGCAATACGCATCGCGCGCTCCCACCAAAGACCTAATCAAAACACGAGGGAGACGATGGCACCGCCAAGGCCCAGCAACACGGCCAAGCCGCCCAACACCACCCAATAGCGCGCCTTCATGCCCATAAAGAGCCCCGCAGCCACGCCAACGGCCAGGCCAGCACCCAGCCCGGCAAACCAACCAAAGCCCATGGCAAAGGCCACCACAAGCAGGGTCACCGCGATGGCGATCAGCAAGCAGCCCCAAGCCACTACCCCCAAAAAACCGCGATAGGTATCGGCATGGGCCTTGAAATCCGCAGATAGGGCCGTTTGGCCGTGCTCTTGTCCGGCTTGGGCCATCGTGTGTTCTCCTTGCTCGCGTGGCGAAGTTGGGGATTCGATCCCAGCACAGGTGATACCGGCGCGCGCGCCGCGCTGGCAAGGGTCCAATGACGATCAATCGCGCCGGGCCACCGCCTTGAACAGGCCATCGCCGGTCATGATCGTGCGATCCCCCACCCAAATGCGCCCCCGCACGGTATACAAATCACCCCGAACGCCAAGGATTTCGCCCTGCCCCTCAACCCATGCCCCAACCTGGGCCGGTCCCACGAAATCACAGAGCAGCCGCACGGTGATCCACCATTGGCGGTGGCGCACCGAAATGACATGGCCAAAGGCCATATCGGCAAAGGCCATCAGCATGCCGCCATGGGCGTTGTTCATGCCATTGGTGTGCTGCGGACCCACGCGAAAAGCGCGCACATAGGCGCCATCCGCCTCCAGTTTCTGGAAAAGCGGCCCGATTTGGAGCGCAAAGCCCTGCGTGGTGGAGAGCGGCTTGAAGCCGGCCGGGATGGCGGCTGGGGTGACGGGCGCGCCATCTTCGGGCAAAGCATGAGACATGGCGCGATCATTGCTGGGTCAACCCTGATTATGCAAGGTAATCACCATCGGCACGCAAGCGGCAGCGCCGCATTGCGGCACCGGCCGGATCGGCCGAGAAAGCGCGATGCCGAAGGTGGTTATCTCGCACAATCAGGCTTGCGTTCGCCAATAAAGCGGAGTTGCTCTGCCCATGCCGGGCTTTTTGATTACACTCCTTTTCGGGGGCGGCGTGTTTTTGCTGCATGCCATTGCGGGGGCGCCTTCGCAGCGCGCCGTCGCCGTGTGCGATCTCCTTGCGGCTGTACTGATGGGCCTGGCCTTGCTGGTGCCGGCCATGCGGCGCGCGGCGGCCAAGCTGGCCCTGCGGCTCGGCGCGTGGGTCTTTCTCGGCATCGGCGTCGGTTACATGATGGCCGCCCGCGGCGGGGCGGAATGGGTGGGCTTCGCCGCCAACGGCGCGGCAGCGCTAGGGCCCTGCCTGGCTGCCATTGCGGCCTATAGCCTGGCGCGCGCGGATCATCGCCAGGCGATGCTGAGCGGTCTCTATCTGGCAAGCGGTGCCTGCGCGCTATGGAGCAGCCTGTCCTTTCTGGCGGTGTCACGCGGGGCAGCCCCCAGCTTGGCGGCGCTGCCGCTTGATTTCACCGTCAACCCCGCCGCAAGCTGCATTTTCGCGGTGGCGTTGGCTTTGTCGAGCTTTGCGCTCGGGGAGGAAGCGATGCGCACGCCGCAGCGCAATGGCACGCGTTTGGCACCCTTGGGTCAGCGCCTGATTTTGCCCTTGCTGACCGCGCTCAGCTGCTTGCTGGCGCTAAGCTTGACCGGCGATAGCTTGCCGATCTTGGCCGGTGGGCTGGGTGCCACGGGCGTAATCATTGGCTTGAGCCTGCGCGCGCGGCGGGTGTCTGGCCTGATCTGGGCGGCAATGCCGGCCCTTGGCGCTTTCGCATTGCTGGGCCTGAGCCTTGCTCGAGGCGAGGCCGCACCCTGGGACCTCGCTTACAATGCAATCTTGAGCGATCCGGGCTGGATCCCCGTCACGGTACTGGTAATGGGGGCCAGCGTACTGGCCAAAGACCGCAAGCGCGGCCCCACCCGGGGCCTTGGGCTGGTGCTGGGCGTCGGCATGACGCTTTTGACCCTGGCGGCCTTCAGCGCCAGCGCGGACAGCCCTTCGGGCCTCTTCGTCTGCGCTCTGCTGTTTGGCCTAGCCTTGAGCTATCACGACGCGGAGGCAAAACCCGCACGGCGGCAGAAGGCATTCGGAGCCTCTGCTGGTGCCAGAGCGAGCTGAAGCAGACGGGCAGCATCTTGCCCCTGGCTTAGCGGATCCGCCAGGCTCGCGCACGCTTCCTTTTGGGCGGCGGCGCGGACTTCGCTTTCCAGCACCGCCCAAACCCGCCGCGCGGCCGGCAGCCGACGCTCCGCCAAGCCCGCGCCCAGCGGCTCGCGCGCATAGCTGGCCGCCAAGGCGGCAGCGGCTGGGCGCTCCTGCTGGGCCAGTAGGGACAAAGCGAAGGCCAAGCGGGCAGAATCGGTGGCGCTATTGCGGCCCAGGGCTTGGGCGCGCGCGCCGGCATCCACGCTGGCTTGCAGCAAAGCCGGTGAGACGCGCCCCAGCGCCGCGCCGGTCGCCTGTACCACGCGCACTTCTGCCAGCCGCGACCAGCTCAAGCCATCGTCGGGATGGCGCGCCAAGGCGCGCTGCAGCGCGGTTTGCGCCGCATCCAATTGCGCGTCGCGCCGGGTTCCGGCTTCCATGGCGATCGCGGCGCGCAGGCCCCGTGCGCCCTCTTCGGCCGCCATTAAGGCGCTCAAATCGGCGATGCTGCGCCATACCACAAAGGCGCTGGCGCAGGCCAAGGCCATCACCGCCAAAGCCCGCAGGCCGTTAGCGGACGTAATAGGAATTGTAGAGGTCGGCATAATATTCGGGCTGGTCATACATCAATTTCCCGAACAGGCCGCGATCCACCCCGTCCAGCGCCACGCCCAGCACATGCGAACCATGATTGGCGAGCAAATCCAGCGCCTCTTTGGCCACGGCCGCGGGCGTGCGCCCCCAACGCGCCACCAGCAGCACACCGTCCGCCAGCGGGCAAAGCACGCGCGAATCCGACAAGGGCAAAATCGGCGCGGTATCGAGGATGACGACCTCATAGCGCGCACGCAATTGCGCGATCAATTGCGTCATCGTCGCGCCACTGAGCAGATCGCGCGGGGTGAATTCGGCCTGCGCCAATGGCAACACGTCCATGCCGCTGGCGGCATCCATCTGCACCACGTCGGCGAACTTGGCGCTGCCCATCAGCACCTCGACCAATCCCTGCTCCACATGCAGGCCCAAAGCGTGCGTGGCGCTGCGCCGGCGCAGATCGCAATCCACCAAAATCGTGCGCGAGCCCGCCAGCGCGGAAATCCGCGCCAATCCCGTGGCAGTGGTGGTCTTGCCCTCTCCCGGCACGGCAGAGGTGACGGCCAGCACACGCACCGGCTGCTCAGCATTGGTGAAAAACAGGCTGGCCCGCAGCCCCCGCAACGCTTCGCCAAACGGCGAAAGCGGGCGCTTCACCACGAAGTTTTCGGGCGAAATCAATTCGCCGTCCACCGTGCGGGCGCGCTTATCCAGCATGGGCAAAATACCAAGGCAGGCCGCGCGCAGCCGCTGCTGCACATCCTCGGCGGAGCGCAAGCTGGTCTCCAGCAATTCCATCAGGACTACGCCAGCCAAACCCAGCAAGATGCCCAAACCCAATCCTATTACATACATCAGCTTGGTGTTGGGGAAAGACGGGTTCAATGGCGGGGAGGCGCGCGAAACGATGGAGGCATCAGCCTGCTCGATACCCACCTGCTCCGCCACCTGCTTGGCTTTGTTCAAGAAGGCTTCGTACAAGACGCGGCTGGATTCGGCATCGCGATCCAGCTCGCGAAAGCGCACGGCCGCCACATTATTTCCCGCCAGCTCTGTGCGCTGGCCCGACAAACTGCTCTCGATCGAGGCGACCCGCTGACGCGCCACCTCAACCTGATTGCGTAGACCCGACACGATCCGGGCAATTTCCTGATCCACGCGCGCATCGATATCTGCGATCTCATCGGTGATGCGGCGGATTTCCGGGTGTTTCCAGTCGTATTTCGCTGAAAGCTCGGCCTTTTGGCGGGCCAGCTCGGCTTGCTGCGCGCGCAAGCTGGTGATCACCAGGCTTTGCAGGGCCTCTTCCGCGGCATCGCCGGAACCGCCGCCCTGCTGCACACTGCGCAAGCGCGCCTCGCGCTCCGCCAAGGAGGCGCGCGCCTCGATCAATTGGCTGCTGATTTCCGACAAGGCCTGCTCTGTCAGCGTCGAGCCTTCAACGCTGGTCAGCCCGCTTTCGGCCCGCACCGCCTCGACCGCGCGCTCCTTGACGCGCACTTCTTCGCGCAAGGATGTCAGCCGCGTGTTCAGCCATTCA
>JAKFWI010000138.1 GCA_021731965.1 Hyphomonadaceae bacterium
GAAGTGGAGGGCGATTTCCTGATTGCCTCCATCGAAATGCCATCGGTGACGCCATACGGGCGCATGGAGCAGGTCGCGGCCCAGCTCGATCGGGCCCGCGCCGCCATCGAGGGATAAACCAAGGCCCAGGCCATCAAGGATCCCAATACGGGTGCCCCCACGCACGGCGTGGTGCGCAGCTGGTCCCAGTCCATCAACGAAACCACCATCCAGGCCTTTATCGGGCTGACGCCGCCAGAGACGCGGCCCGATTTGCGCTCCAAAGCCGTATCGGAGCGCCTCAAGGCTTTGCTCGGGGAGGTTCCGGGGGCCGAGCGGATCAATTTCGAGTTCAATGGCGGCGGCAATGGCGCGGCCATTCAAATCGCCCTCATGGGCCGCAATCAGGACGAATTGCGCGCCTCGGTCGAGGAATTGAAAGCGCAGCTGCTCACCTATTCGCAGGTCTCCAGCGTGCGCGACAGCGAAGAAGCCGCGGTGGAGGAATTGCGCTTCACCATGCTGCCAGGCGCACAGCAAATGGGGGTTTCGCTCAGCGAGGTCACCACCCAGGTGCGCCAGGCCTATTTTGGTGAGGAAGTGCAGCGTCTCCCCCGCGAGGGTGAGGACGTGCGCGTTTATGTTCGCTATCCGCGCGATGCCCGCCGCTCGCTCGATAGCCTGGAAGCCTTCCGCGTGCGCACGTCCGATGGCCGGGAAGTGCCGCTAGCCGCGGTAGCGCAGGTGGATTTCGCCCCTGGGGTTACCGGGCTCGATCGGCGCCAAAGGCTGCGCTCTATTCTGGTTGAGGCCGAGGCCCCGAAAGAGGCCAGGGCCACGATCTTGAAGGAGCTGAATCAAAGTGGCTTTTTCAACACTCTCGAGCAAAAATACCCCAGCATCACGCGCCGCGCGATTGGCGAGGCGGAAGCGCAGGCGGAATTCTTTGGGGAGTTGCTCGGCTATGGGGCCATGGCGCTGTTTGCCATGTACGCGCTGCTGGCCATCGTGTTCCGCTCTTATTTCCAGCCGCTATTGGTGATGTCCGCCATCCCCTTTGCCTTCATGGGAGCAGCGTTTGGCCATTGGGCCTTTGGCTCATCGTTTGCGCTGTTCTCCTATCTCGGCGTCATCGCCGCGGCCGGCGTGGTGGTGAATGACAATGTCGTGCTGGTGGATCGGGCCAACCAAATCCGCGATAGCGGCGTCGAGGCGTTCAAGGGCATTACCGAGGCGGGCGTCTCGCGCTTCCGCCAAATCTTCTTGACTTCGATCACCGAATGCGTGGGCCTCGCCCCCATGCTGTTTGAAGACGCTGCCATCGCGCAGTTTCTGAAGCCCATGGCCCTATCCATGGCCTTCGGCGTGCTGCTATGCATGCCCGTGACGCTGATATTGACCCCAACCCTTTATATGGTCGGCAAGGATATCAAGGATCTACGCGGCGCGCTGGCGCGTGGTTGGATGCGCGCTTGGCGCGGGAATAATCCCGCGGCAACGCCCGCCGAATAAGCTCATTGAGGGAGAGACACCGTGAAAGCCATGACGTTCAAAAACCTATTGCTGTGCGCAGCCAGCGCGGCCATGCTGGCCGCCTGTGCCGCCAGCGCAGTGAACACCCCGCCAGCGCCCGCGCCCGTGGCAGCGCCAGCGCCAGTGCCTGCCCCCGTGAAGCCGCCAGCGCAGCTCGGCAGCTTTGGCGTGGATCTGGCTGGGCGCGATGCGGCCGTGAAGCCGGGCGACGATTTCTTCGAATACGCCGGCGGCAGCTGGACCAAAGCCAATCCCGTGCCGGCCGATCGCTCTTCCTGGGGCATGTTCGCAGTGCTGCGCGAAGCGGCGGATGCCAATGTGCGCAAGATCATCGAAGATCAAGCTGCCGCCAAGGGCGCGCCCGGTAGTAACAGCCAAAAGATCGGCGATTTTTACGCCTCTTACCTTGACGACGCAGCCATCAATGCGCGGGGCTTGGCCCCGGTGCAACCGGCTTTGGCGACCATCGATGCGTTAAAAACGCGCGATGATGTGGCGCGCTTGATGGGGCAGCCCGATTTTGCCAGCGAATCGCCCATCGCGGCCTTCGTCAATCTCGATGATAAAAACCCGGATCGCTATGTCGTGTCGATCACGCATTCTGGCCTGGGCCTGCCAGAACGCGAATATTATCTGAAGCAGGATGCGCAATTCAAAGACATCCGCGCGAAATACGTGGCGCACATCACCAAAATGCTGACGCTGTCTGGCGATGCCAAGGCCGCAGCCCACGCCCAATCCATCCTGGCGCTGGAAACCGAGATCGCGAAGCGGCATTGGCCCATCGCCGATCGGCGCGAGCGCGAAAAGACCTACAATCCTCGCACCTTGGCGCAATTGGCAAAAGAAGCCCCTGGCTTTCCATGGCAAGTCTACATGGATTCGGCCGGCACCGGCACAGAGAGCGAATACATCGTTGGCGAAGTGACGGCGATGCCGGCCTTGGCCAAATTGTTCGCCGCCACCCCTGTCGCGACCTGGAAGCCCTATTTGGCCTACCACCATTTGCGCGCCATGGCGGCCGTTCTGCCAAAGGCTTTTGACGACGAAGTCTTTGATTTCTATGGCCGCACGTTGAACGGCCAGCCGCAACAGCGCGATCGCTGGAAGCGCGCCGTCGCCGCAACCAATGGGTCTTTGGGCGAAGCCATCGGTCAGATCTATGTCGCCCAATACTTCCCGCCCAATTCCAAGGCGGAGATGGATAAGCTTGTCGAAAATCTGCGCCAGGGATATGCCGCACGCATCCAAAGCGTGGATTGGATGACGCCGGAAACCAAAAAGGTCGCGCTCGAAAAGCTCGCGGCTTTCCGGCCCAAAATTGGCTATCCAGGCAAATGGAAGGATTATTCCAAGCTGGATGTGAAGGCGGGCGATGCCTATGGCAATGCCATCCGCGCACAGCTCTGGGCGTATGAAGATCAAGTCTCGCGCCTCGGCAAGAAAACCGATCGCGATGAATGGTTCATGACGCCGCAAACGGTCAACGCGTATTACAACCCCACTTTCAACGAAATCGTCTTCCCGGCGGCCATTTTGCAACCGCCCTTTTTCGATGCGAACGCTGACGCCGCGGTCAATTATGGCGGCATCGGCGGGGTGATCGGGCATGAAATGGGTCACGGCTTCGATGACCAAGGGGCGAAATCCGATGCTCTGGGCATTTTGCGCACCTGGTGGAGCGATGCGGACGTCGACGCCTTCAAGAAGCGCACCGATTCCTTGGCCGCGCAATACGATACCTTCGAGCCGCTGCCCGGCATCAAGGTGAATGGCCGGCTGACTTTGGGAGAGAATATCGGCGATCTGGGCGGCTTGACCGTGGCCCACAAGGCTTATGAGCTCTCGCTCGGCGGCCAGGCCTCCCCCGTGATCGACGGTGTCACCGGGGATCAGCGCTTCTTCCTGGGCTGGGCCCAGGTGTGGCGGACGGTCTATCGCGATCAAGCTTTGCGGAATCAGATCCTCACCGATCCGCACAGCCCCGGCATGTTCCGCGTCAACGGCGTGGTGCGCAATATCGATGCCTGGTATGCCGCGTTTGATGTGAAACCGGACAACGCTTTGTACCTGCCGCCGGAACAGCGCGTTCGCATCTGGTAGATCGTCCCGATTTTAAGGTTAAAGGCGGCGCGGGGAGCAATCTCCGCGCCGTTTCTTTTTGCCCAGGGGAAGAAAACATCGCTTTGCACCGTTTCCTAGAGCATGATCCGATCGATTGGAACCACATCGATCGGTGAATCATGCTCTATTTCAACAACTTAGAGCATCGAACCCTGATCAACCTGAACCCGTTTGATCAGACGATGCTCTAGCTGGCGCGGCAAGCTCCGCGCTCAGGATCAAATGCATGCGGGGACAGACATGAAATTTGCGTGGAATTTGGAAATGGGCGCGGCTGTCATGGCCGCCGCCGCGATCTTGGGCAGTGGAGCGGCGCGCGCGGACGAGGCCGATCGCCCCTGGACCCTGGCGATTTCCGGCGGCACAGGTTTTTTCAACACGCCCGCGCCCTATGCCGGCATCGAGCTGACGCGCCAGCTCGGCAAAAGCTTTGTCAGCGCGCGCATTGGCTAAAGCAGCTCCGCGGAGGCGAATGATCCCGCCGCGCGCAGCAATTTACCCAGACCCGTTCCCGAAAAGTGTGACGCGGTTTTCGCAACAGAACGGGTCTAATCACTTAGTGTAGAGCGGATTCACCCGATTTGACCTGAGATAGGTCAAATCGGGATCCGCTCCAGCCGGACGCTTGGCGGCGGCATAGGCTTTAGCCACAGCTTTGGTGCCTTCACCGCCGAGGCGCACGGCTTTTATGGCGGGCGGCGCGGCAATGCCGTCACCACCGAGCCGA
>JAKFWI010000076.1 GCA_021731965.1 Hyphomonadaceae bacterium
TGCATGGTGGGCAAGGTGGGGGCGTGCGCATGTCGCATGGGATGGGACTTTGCGCTGGCGCGGTTAATCAGCCGTGAAGGCCGGCACCGGCATCAGCATCAACGCATAAGCGGCATCGACGCCGCCCCGCAGAGCCGCTAGCAAAGCGCGATGACAAAGCAAACTGATACCTGTGATGTGCTGGTCGCCGGGGGCGGCATGGTGGGATTGACCCTGGCCTTGGCGCTGCGCCAAGCGGGGCTGGAGGTGATCGCCGTCGATGGCGAGGTGCCGGCCGCGCAGCTGGATCCGGCCTATGACGGGCGCGCATCGGCGATCGCCTTTGCTTCCTGGCGCATGCTCAAAACCCTGGGCGTCGTGGAGCGCATCGGCGCACACGCCGAGCCCATCGAGGAAATCGTGGTCAGCGACGGGCGGCCCGCCGGCTCCAGCCGCCGCTCCGGCCCGTCCAGCCTGTTCTTGCACTTTGACCGGCGCGAGCTCAATCCCGGACCCGAGGGCGAGGCGCTTGGCTATATGGTTGAGAACCGGCGCATGCGCTTGGCGCTGGCGCAGCAAGCGCGCGAGACGGGCCTGGATCTGCGCGCGCCCGATGCGGTCGAGAGCCACAGCGTGCTGCCTGGGCAAATACGGGTCCAGCTGCGCTCTGGCCGGGTGGTGCAAGCGGGGCTGCTGGCGGCGGCCGATGGGCGCGATAGCCGTTCGCGGCGCGCGGCGGGGCTGCGCACCGCCGGCTGGGTCCATAAGCAAGCCGCTCTGGTGGTCACGGTGCGCGCTCAGCGGCCGCACCGGGGCATTGCCCATGAGTATTTCCTGCCCGGGGGGCCCTTCGCCATTTTGCCGCTCAGTGACAATCGGGCCTGCGTGGTCTGGACCGATCGCGCGCCGACGGTGGGTGCCTTGCTGGCCTTGAAGGATGGCGACTTCCTGGCGGAGCTGAAAGCGAGGTTTGGTGATTTTCTCGGCGATCTCACCGTGGAGGGGCCGCGCTTCTCCTACCCGCTCGGCGTGCATGTGGCCGAAAAGCTGATCGCGCCGGGCGTGGCGCTGGTTGGCGATGCGGGCCATGGCGTGCACCCGATCGCCGGGCAGGGCTTGAACATGGGTCTGCGCGATTGCGCGGCCTTGGCCGAAGTGCTGGTCGATGCCGCGCGTTTGGGCCAGGATTTGGGCGCAACCGCAACCCTGGCGCGCTATGACCGCTGGCGCCGCTTTGACAACGCTTTGCTGGCGTGGGCCACCGAGGGCTTTAACACCTTGTTTTCCAATGATTGGCCGCTGCTAAGGCTAGCGCGCGATCTGGGCATGTCAGCCGTGTCGAGCATCCCGCCGGCGCGGCGATTTTTCATGAAAGCGGCCGGCGGTGAGCTGGGTGACTTGCCGCTTCTGTTGCGCGGCGAGGCGCTGGCGCTTTAGTTCGAAGAGGGATCAGGCCAGTTTGACGGCCGTGCCATAGGCCAATACCTCAGTGGCCAGCCCGCGCCCGGCGTCGGTCGCGTCCATGCGCACGCCGATGACTGCGTCGGCGCCCATGACCCGGGCGTTTTCGATCATGCGATCGAGCGCCTGCTCGCGGCTTTCGGCCAACAGCTTGGTGTATTCGTGGATTTCGCCGCCAATCACCATGCGGATGCCGGCGATGATGTCGCGACCGAAAAATCGTGAGCGCACCACATTGCCGCGGGCCAGCCCCAAATGCGCTGCGATGCTGCGGCCGTTCACTTCAAAAGTGGTGGATAAGATCATGGCTTAGCGCTCCACATTCTTGCTGTAATGGCGCCCTTCGGCATCACCGGCCTGATCGGCGAGGGCCCGTATCACCATCCACATTAGCCCGCTGAGGCAAAACAGCAGACCCAGCCCCACAGTGATGGGGGCCAAGATCACCGCTGCCAACGCACTGCCAATGGCCGGCGGCGAGCCTTGGCCGAAAGCCGCGGTCAAGGCACCGAACATGCCCAGCGCATAGGCCAAACCCAGCAGCCCCACGCCTATCCCCCAACAAAGTATGGCGGCGTCTGAGCGTCTTTCCGGATTGGATTTTGGCATAACAGGCACCTCTGAGCGCAGAATAGACAGGATCGGCTAGAGCATTTTCAAAGAAATAGAAGTCGATTTCTTTTTCGAAAAATTCTCTAATTCAATAACTTCGAGCGCATTCGGGCACAAAACCTCTATTACACCCCGGATCAAATCCGGAATAGGCTTTTTGTTGAAAATGCGCTAGCTTGCCTTATTCACGATAGCCGCCACGCCGCGTTCGCTCAGGCTGCGCAACAGCTCCCAGGAATAAATGCCGGTGCGGTGGCCGTCGCTGAACACCAGCCGCACAGCATAGCGCCCGATGGGCTCTGCCTCGATCACGGCGACATCGTCGGGCACGAAGGGCGCTGGCGGGCGGGCACCGCCATGCCCGCGCATTTCCGCCGACGGGCTTTCTAGGCGCAAAGTGCGAAAATCGATGGTGCCAAGATAGCCATCGGCGAACGTGATGCGCAGGAGGCGCGCCGCGCGGTCAAACTTCAATTCCTGCGGCCAGAGGCGATCCAGGCTCATGGCGCGCCCTGCAGCTCCCGTGCCTCAGCGATCAGCAATATCGGCACACCTTCGCGGATGGGATAAGCGAGCCCCGCGGCATCGCTCACCAATTCCTGCCGCTGGCGGTCATAGCGCAAAGGCCCCCGGCTGGCGGGGCAGACCAGCACCTCCAGCAGCCGTGGATCGAGCTCGGGCGCGGGCGTCACGGTGGCGCTCATTGCAGATGGCCTCCCGGTTCGGGCCCGCCGGCCCCGCGTGGGGTGGAGTTGAACTCGAGCAAGGCCACGAGCGTTTCCACCCGGTCCCGTAGCGTGCTGGCTTCCAACAAAGCCTGTTTCTCCTCCGGCTCAAACGGGCACAAAGCGGCCAAGGCATTGACCAGCGTTTCGGCGGGGGCCTCCTCCACCGCGGTCCAATCGGCGCTGAAGCCATTCACCTCGACATAGCGCTTGAGCGCGGCGCTCAATCCCGCCCGATTGATCTCAGCCCCCACCGGCGCACTGAGATCATCGCGAAACAGGCTGTAATCAGCCGTCACCTGCCGGTAGGGCGAGAGGCTCTCCACCTCCCGCACCATGGTGAAGCGGTTGATGCCGGTCAGGGTGATCAGATAGCGCCCATCGGGTGTTTCGGTGAACGAGGTGATGCGGGCCAGACAGCCGACGCTCGCCAGCATGGGCTTGGCGAGGCCAACGCCCCGCTCGGCCGGCTGGATCATGGCCAGCAAACGTTGGCCCGCCAAAACATCATCGATCAGATTGAGATAACGCGGCTCAAAAATATTGAGTGGCAAGCTGCCGCGCGGAAAAATCAGCGCCCCGCTTAAGGGGAAAATGGGGAAGATTCCTGGCAGATCCTCTGGCTTACGAAATCCGAAGGCGCTCATCTGATCCGGCCTTTACGAAAACAGCAGCGCAGAAAGCTTGCGACGGCCATTGCGGGCGATTTCGGAGGTCAGCCCCGCGGCGTCGAAAACCTGCAGCAGCAGCTTGCGGGCTGCGTCCTCATTCCAGGCGCGGTCACGCTCGATGATGGCAAGCAGCTGGTCGGCGGCCTCGGCCAGCTCCCCGCGCCCGACCAAAGCATTGGCCAGTGCAAAGCGGGCGTCGAGATCGGCCGGCGCTGCTGCCACGCCGGCGCGCAAGGCGGCCGCATCGCCGGTGTCGGTGCCCTTGGCGGCGAGATCGAGTGCGGCGCGCACGCTGTTCAGCTCGGGGTCATTGGCCTTTCCAGCAGGGGCGAGGGTGAGGATTTCACGCGCCTGCGCTGGATCGCCCGCCGAGAGGAAGCAGCGCGCCAGCCCGGCTATGGCCTTGGTGTTTTCCGGCTCAATTTCCAGGATGGCCCCATAAGCCTGGGACGCCAAAGGCAGATCGCCGCTGCGCAGCGCCTCGGCGGCCGCTTCCAGCATGGCATCGACATCTTCGCCCGGATCGCCGCCCCCCAAGAGACGCTCGATAAACTGCTTCAGCTGGCTCTCGGGCAAAGAGCCGACAAAGCCATCGACCGGCCGGCCTTGGTGGAAGGCAAACACGGCGGGGATGGAACGCACGCCCAATTGGCCGGCTATGCCCGGATTGTCATCAATATTGATCTTGACCAGGCGCACGCTGCCTTGGGCGGCGGTCACGACGCGCTCGAGCGCGGGGGTCAGCTGCCGGCAGGGGCCGCACCAGGGCGCCCAGAAATCCACCAAGACCGGTGCGCTGCGCGATGCTTCGACGACATCGGCGAGAAAAGTGGCGTCACTGCCCGATTTGATAAGATCCGTGGGCGCGGCGGCGGCGTTCGACATCGTCATTCCTGTATTGGCCTCT
>JAKFWI010000029.1 GCA_021731965.1 Hyphomonadaceae bacterium
TCGGCCAGTTGGCATCGGCCTTGGCGATGAAGCCGGGAATGTCTTTTTGCCAACGCTCTTGCACGCCTGCGTCGAAGTTCAGGTAAAGTTTGCCGTTGACGACTTTGTAATAGCGCGGGTCGGCGGGCGCAGTCTTGCCTTGTGAGGCGGCCCAGGCGCAATAGCCGCCATATTGTGGGGCAAACTTGGCCGGGGCCGCTTTGAACTTGGCCAGGTTTTCGGCATTGGCGAACTGGAAAGTCGCACCTTTATAAGTGGTCGTCAGGGTGGCCAAGCCCTTGACTGGCGCGCTGGAGAAGAAGGACACGGCATCATAGCCGCCCAGCGCGACATCACCGCTACGGGTATAGATTTCCGGCTTGGCGGCGAAGGCCGGGCTGAGCGCGGCGCTGACGGCTAGACCCGCAGCGCTGATCAACAAAGCGGCAACGCCGATACGAACGAGTTTCATCATGAAAGGCTCCAAACTGACACTTAGCGGGTGACCGAGCGGTACATCGCTCATATGGGACGTCACCCACCACTTGATAACGTATGATCACTCCTGTTTGAACAGTAAATGAACAGGGTGCTGCTGGTACTTCTGGCGGTAGGGGTCGGCCGGGTAGCAGCCCAGTATGCGCACATGGCTTGAGAAATAGGCCAATTCCTCAAGCGCCCGCGCGACATTGCCATCGTTTGGCCGCCCCTCGACATCGGCATAAAACTGACTGGCTTCAAAGCTGCCGTCGCGTTGATAGCTTTCCAGCTTAGTCATGTTCACGCCATTGGTGGCGAAGCCGCCCAGAGCCTTGAACAAGGCCGCGGGGATGTTGCGCACCTGAAACATGAAGCTGGTCACGGCCGGATTGGCTGGCATGGGCGCTGGCATGCGCGCCAGGATGATAAAGCGCGTGGCGTTATGATCGGCATCGGCCAAATCATCCTTCAGCACCACCAGGCCGTTAAGCTGCGCAGCGAGCGGGGAAGCCAAGGCAGCGCTGCGCACATCGCCTAGCTGCGCCACCTCGCGCGCCGCGCCCGCCGTGTCGGCGCCGGCGATCAGCTGCAGGCCCATGGCACGCAAATGCTTACGGCATTGCCCGAGGGCCATGGGATGGCTCCGCACGCTGGTCAGGCCCTCAAGGCGCGCGCCGGCAGGGGCCATCAAAGCGTGGCGGATCGGCAAAAAGCACTCGCTGACAATATGCAACGCGGTCTCGGGCAGCAAATGATGCACATCACTCACCCGCCCCGCGAGGGAGTTTTCGATGGGGATCATGGCCAGCTCGGCCTTGCTTTCCTCCACCGCCGCGAAGGCATCCTCGAAACTGGGGCACGGCAAGGGGTTTAGGGCTGGGTAAGCCAGCTGGGACGCCATATGGCTATAGGCGCCAAACTCCCCCTGAAAAGCGATGGCGCTCATGGCGCAGCGGCCTGCGCCGCGAACAAGGCCCGCATGGCGGCGAGATCGGCCGGCGTATCGACGCCCTTGGGGAAAGCATCCACCAAGCCAATGGCGATACGCAGGCCCAACTCCAGCGCGCGGAGCTGCTCCAGCTGCTCGCGCTGCTCGAGCGGGGAGGGCTTGGCCGCCACAAAGCGCTGAAGCGCCGCGCGGCGATAGGCGTAGAGCCCGACATGGCGCAAAATCGGGCCCGGCCCATGCGGGATGCCTGCCCGGGAAAAATACAGCGCCTCGCCGTGCGTGGCCTCGCCAGGAAACCGTGCCGCGATTTTGACCACATGGGGATTGGTCCGATCATCGGCATCGTCACTAGGGCTGGCCAACGTCGCGATATCGGCGCCGGCATCGCTGTGCAGCAGGCTCACGGCCTTGCGGATATACGCGGGATCGAGGCTGGGCATATCGGCTTGCACATTGACCAGGATGGCTTCGGGGCGCTCGGCGGCTGCGGCCCATACCCGATCGCTGCCGGAAGGCAAGGCTGGATCCGTCAACACTGCCTCCGCCCCCTCGGCCTGCGCGGCCGCGACCAATTCGGCCTCGGCGGCCGCCACCAGCACCGGCCCGCAATCGGCGGCTTGAGCGATGGCGATCACCCGCGCCAGCATGCTGCGCCCGCAAATCTCGGCCAAAGGCTTGCCCGGCAAGCGCTCCGAGCCCATCCGCACTGGTAAAACGAGGAGAGATTGCATGAAATCGCGCTGCCAACTTGGAATCTTAAGCGTAGCGCGTCATAAGCACCCGGAACAAGCCGGCGGTGATGCTGGCGAGCGATTCGGGGCGCACTGATGCAGGATCTGAGGGTCAATACGATTTTAGGAACGGCCATCGCGGCGGTGTTGGGCGTGCTGGGTCTCAACACCTTGGCGGACAGTCTGGTCCACCCGCATTATCCGAAAACGGCGGCCTATGGCGTGGTGCTGGAAAGTGAAACCGGCGGTGGCGAGGCGGTGGTCGCGGAAGTGCTCGATATCGGCACGCTGCTTGCCAACGCCGATATCGCGGAGGGGATCAAGGTCGCGGCCAAATGCAAGAGCTGCCACATTATTGCGCCTGGGGATGGGGGGAAGGTCGGGCCCGAGCTGGCGGACGTTTATGGGCGCAGTCGCGGCTCGGTGGCTGGGTTCGCGTATTCGGCCGCGATGAAATCGGTGGCGGATCCCTGGGTCGCTGACACGCTGTTTGCTTTCCTCGAAGCCCCAGGCAAATACGTTGCGGGCACCAGTATGGCTTTTGTGGGCGTAAAAAAGCCGGAGGATCGGGCCAATCTCATTGCCTATCTGCACTCGCTAAAGCCGGGTGCGCCGGCTTTGCCCGCGCCCGCCCCGGTGGCTGAAGAGGCGGTGGCTGAAGATGCGTCCCCTGTCGCAGAAGCAGGGCCATCCGACGCACCTGCTGCGTCGCCGCCCGCCGCAGCGAGCGAGGCACCCGCCGCAGCAGCTGCGCCCAGCCAGTGATGATTAGACCCGCTTGATCGAGCGGATCGGCCCTGCGGTCTGCGCGATCCGCTGCGTCGCTTGTGATAACGGCTCGATTACCGTCTGCATGTGGAAAGCGTTCGCGTGGAGCAGGCGGGTGGCATCGATCATGACGCCGCAATGCCCTTTCCAAAACACCATGTCCCCGCGCTGCAGCGTGGCACCATCCAGCGGCAGCGCGTGGCCCAGGCGCTCGAGCATGTCAGCATCGCGCGGGGCCGCCAATCCACTGGTCTCGAGTGCCGTCTGCAGCAAGCCCGAGCAATCGAGGCCCAGGCTTTCGCGCCCGCCCCAAAGGTAAGGTGTGCCGACGAAGTGCTCGGCGATGGCCACCCAATCCGCCTCGATGGCCTCTATCGGCGCGAGATGACGCGTGGGTGCCCAGCCGGTGTGCGCCAGCTTGGCATAGCCGGCCTGCGTGCTTTCCACCTGCACCTTGGCATTGAGGCTAAGCAGCAAGAGCGGCGCGGATTTCAAATCCGGCGCGCTAAAAACATAGGTGCGCAAGGCCGCCACCCGGTGAGTGGGTAGCAAGACCGGCGCGCGCAAATGCGTCAAATCGACATAGCCGACATAGTCATCACGCCGCGATTGGCCCCAGCCCCAACCAGCCTTTTCCTCATACACCGCGAACACTTCGCCAAACAGCAGCTGGTCTTCCAGCATGGCAGCCGGATCGGGAGCACGTCGGATGGCGGCAGCACCAATGCAGGCTTGATAATCAACGCCGGGCGCATACCGCGCGGCCGGGACGCGCCCTGCCAGGAAATCTGCCGCGAGGTCCGCCCGGGCCGGTGTGAGGCGGGGATCGTAGAGCTCGTTGGTCATGGCGCGTAGCGCTCCTTGAGCATGTGCCAGACGGCGCGCAGGCCCGTGGCATCGCCTCCCAGCGGGCGCGCCGGTCGGTCCCTGGGGGACCAAGCGTAGATGTCCAAATGCACCCATTGGGGTGTCTTTACGAAGCGGCGCAAGAACAAAGCCGCGGTGATAGAGCCGGCCTGGCCATCACCGGAATTGCGCATATCCGCGATGGGGCTATCGAGATCGCTGTCATAGGCATCCCACAAAGGCATGCGCCACAAGGGATCATGCGCCGCCAAGGCGGCGGCCTCCATGGCCAGCGCCAGGCTTTCGTCCGCTGTGTAGAACGGCACCAGATCGGGCCCCAGAGCGATGCGCGCAGCGCCTGTCAGGGTGGCGAAATCCAGCAGCAAATCGGGCTGATCCTCGTCGGCTTTGACCAAAGCATCGGCCAGGATCAAGCGCCCCTCCGCGTCGGTATTGGTGATCTCGATACTGCTGCCATTTCGGCTGATGATGACGTCACCCGGGCGCATGGCAGGGCCGGAAATGGCGTTTCGGCGATGGGCAGCAGCACGCTTAGCCGCACGGGCAGATTGGCCGCCATGATCAGCTGCGCC
>JAKFWI010000028.1 GCA_021731965.1 Hyphomonadaceae bacterium
GCTGAAGAACTCCGGCACGGCCGCGACGGCAAGAATTTTTTGCCTTTCCTGAGCAGGAGCCGGGCAAAGCGCGATGCGGGGCATCGGGCAAGACCGGCGACGCACTCAGGACAAAAAATCCTGCCGTTAAGGTTCGCGAAATGGCTGCCGGGGCGATGATCTGGCGCATTTCATCCGTGCAGCGAGGCGGCGCGCGGCGACGAAATGAGCGGCTAAAGCTGCAAACTTCCCTGATGTCGCAGATTTGCGATCACCCTATTCCGCATCACGGCCCAAGCGGCGGCCGCCTCAGGGGGGGGCGCGATTTATTGCTGATGCCATTGACGCGCACGGCCCCTCCCGGCATGCAATTTTCACGCCCGGCGGGAGGGAAGAGTGCTGCCAACCATGCCCCTGGTTACGGCCGGGGTGATCGCCATCTATGTCGCCGTGCAGATCGCCATCGGTGTCTGGATCGGCGCGCGGGTAAAAACCGCGTCTCAGTATTATACAGCCGGTGGGCGGCTTGGGGCGGTGCCCATCGCGCTGTCATTATTCGCCACCTGGTTCGGCGCGGAAAGCGTGCTCGGCTCCAGCGCAGCCATCGCCGAAGGCGGGCTGGGGGCGGCCCGGGCCGAGCCGTTCGGCTATGCCATCTGCTTGTTCGCCATGGGCTATCTGGTGGCAAGGCCCTTCCGCGAGCGCGGCTATGCCACCATCGCGGCGTTTTTCAAGGCGCGCTTTGACCGGCGCAGCGAACTGGCCGCGGCCATGATCACCGCTTTGGTCTCGATCATTTGGGCGGCCGCGCAATTGCTGGCGCTATCCGCCATCCTCAGCGAGGCGCTACATTTGCCTGCGAGCGTGACGTTGGTGGCCACCACCGTGATCGTCATCGCCTATGCCAGCCTGGGCGGGCTGGCCAGCGACATCGCCGCCGACGTCATCCAAGGCAGCGTGCTGCTGATTGGGCTCATCGCTTTGCTCATCGCGTTATCCTTGGCGTTGAACGACGTGGGCGGGATTTTGGGCGTGATCGAGCCCGATCAGCTGCGCCTGGTCGCCAAGGGCGAGAATTGGCTCGATCGCCTGGACTCATGGGCCATTCCTGTGCTGGGCAGTTTGGTGACCCAGGAGGCGATCGCCCGGTTTTCCGGGGCGCGCGATGGGGCCACGGCGGTGCGCGGCTGTCTGGGGGCCGCGGGCTTATATTTGATTGCGGGCATGATCCCGGTGCTGATCGCTTTGGCCGGGGTGCATGCCCTCGCGCCCGATACCGCCTTGGCGGATCGCTTTTTGCCGCACTTGATCGCGCAGGCTTTGCCGCCGGTTTGGTCCTTGGTACTGATCGGTGCCTTGCTGGCAGCCATCCTTTCGACTGTGGATTCCAACTTCCTCTCGGTTTCCGCGTTGGTAACGGGGGTGATGGCGCGCGCCGGCACCGCGCCCTCTTTGTGGACGGCCCGGGGCGCCACCGTACTGGCCGGCTTTGCGGCTTTTGCCATCGCCGCGAACGGCTCCAGTGTCTATGAGCTGATCGCCTTCACCTCCATTCTGGGCCAAGGTGGGCTGTTGGTAGCGGTGCTGATCGGCCTCTACAGCCAATGGGGCGGCGCATCAGCGGCGCTGACTGCCATCTTTGCGGGCTCTGCCTGCAATGTGATCACTTACGGCCTCTACCCGCTATTGGTTGCCAAAGGTGCGAACGGGCTCCCCGCTCAGTTCACCGGTGGCTTTTTGCTGTCCATCCTAGTTTCGCTGGCAGCCTATGGCGCGGCAGCAGCATGGGAACAGCTGAGGCTTGCGCGCCGCTCTGCTGCCCCCCTATGAAGGGGCCATGAGCCCCAAGCGTTTCCTGCGCGCCCATCTCGCGCATTTTCATCTAAGGTGTCGTCACGGTTTTGTGCCCGAGAATGCGCCAAAACATCGCAGGAGACCGCTTTCGAGCGAGACAAAGGCCGCGGCTTTCCCGAGAAGAGCTTTGGCCGGCCGTCACCTGCTTGCCGGCTGCGCGGCGCTGGTTCTGCTGGCGTGCGAGCCAGCCCGCCCGCCGCCACCTCTGCCGCTGGATTCTCCCGCCCCGGCCGCCATCTCCGCCGCCATCGCGGAGCTGCCCGCGCCCTATTCCAGCGGCGATTATCTCAAAGGCCGGCGCGTGTTTCTGCGCTGTCGTGGCTGCCATTTGATCAAGGAAGGCGCGGGCGATCGGGTGGGGCCCAATCTGTATGGGGTTTACGGGCGCGCTGCGGGCAGCGTGGCGGGCTTTGCCTATTCACCGGCCATGCTGAACGCCAATCGCATCTGGGATGCGCCCACGCTGGATGCCTTTTTGACCAACCCACGTGTGGATCTGCCCGGTACGCGCATGGGCTTTATCGGCCTGCGCACAGAGGCGGAAAGGCGCGATCTCATCGCCTTCTTGCGGGTGGAATCAGCGCGCTGAGGCCTATTCCGCCGGTGCCGTGTGCGGCCCGCCGGCGGCGTGTGCGTCGATCGCACGGGCCACCGCCTCGGGGGAGCGCGTGAAGCGCGCCAGCAAATCGTAAAACACCGGGGCCACGAACAGCGTGAACATGGTCGCGACCGAGACGCCAAACACGATCACCACCCCGATGGTGACGCGGCTTTCGGCACCCGCCCCGCTGGTCAGCACCAGCGGCACCGCCCCAATAACCGTGGCCACGCTGGTCATCAGCACGGGGCGCAGGCGCAGATCGGTGGCCTCCAGGATGGCTTCGCGGATCGGGCGGCCGGCGTCGCGCAATTGGTTGGCAAACTCGACGATCAAAATGCCGTTCTTGGCTGCCAGAGCAATCAAAATGATGATGCCGATCTGGCTGTAAATGTTCAGCGACAGGTCAAAGATATAGAGGCCAAACAGCCCGCCCATAACCGCCAATGGCACCGTCAACATGATGATCAAAGGATGGATGAAGCTTTCAAATTGCGCCGCCAGCAGAAGAAATACGATGATCAAGGCAAAGCAGAAGGCAAACAAGATCGCCCCCGATGAGTCTTTGAATTGCTTGGCGCTGCCGGTATATTCAATGCCGATGGCCTTTTCGCCGATCTGCGTGCGCGCAGTCTGCTCCAGCCAGGCCAGCACCGGCCCCAGCGCCGCCCCGTCGCCCAAAGAGCCCGAAATGGTCACCGCCGCCAGCCGGCCCAAGCGCTTGCGCTCGGAGGCATCGCCCACCGTCTTGAAGCGCACTACCGCCGAGAGCGGCACCAATTCGCCATTGCGCGAAGAACGCACAAAACTATTGGCCAAATCCGCGACATTCGAGCGCGCAGCGCGCTCCGCCTGGAGGATCACGTCATATTCCTCGCCGCGATCGCTGATGCGGCTGATCCGGGCCGCGCCCATGGTGGCCTCCAGCGTGCGCCCCACCGATTCCACCGAGACACCCAGCGCCGCGGCGCGCTCACGATCCACATCCACCACCACACGGGGCGAGTTGGGCTCATAATCGCTGCGCGGGCGCACCAGGTTTGGATAAGCGCGCGCCTCCTGCAACACCGCATCGGCCACCTGCGCCAATTCCGGGTAATCGGCACCGGTCAGCACGATGGAGACATCATCGCCGCCGCGCCCTTGCAGGCCCCCGCCGGCGCTGGCGCGAAACACCGCACCCGAGATATCGGCCAGCCGGCGGTTGATATCATCGGCGATCTGCGCGGCCGAGCGCTTGCGATCCTTCCAATCGGCCAGATACAGGCGGGCAAAGCCGCTGGAAAAGCGATTGCTGGCTTGATCCTGGAAGGCGGGGGCCACCACCAGCAGGCGCTGCGCCTCCCCGTTGTCGCGGTAGATTTGCAACTGGCCTTCCGCCTCGGCCATGATCCGCTTGGTGTATTCAAAGCCGGATCCTTCCGGGCCAATCATGGTGACGCGCACATTGCCGCGATCCTCCGCGGGGGTGAGCTCCGCTGGCAAGGCCACGAACAACAGGCCCGCTGCCAGCACCACGACGCCAAACAAGCCCAGCACCAGGCTCTTGCGGGCCAAAGCGGCGCGCAAAGAGGCCGCATAGGACACGCGCACCGCGTTGAGCAGGCCATCCATGCGCCGGCTCAGCCAGCCGCTTTGCCCGGCCGGGCGCAGCATTAACGAACACATCATCGGCGTCAGCGTCAAAGCGGCAAAAGCCGAAATCACCACCACCCCTGCTACCGTCACCGCCAGCTCGACGAACAGCTTGCCGACATAACCACCGACGAACAACAAGGGCGTGAACACCGCCACCAGCACGCCCGAGGTGGCGATCACCGCAAAGGCCACTTGGCGCGTACCCAGCAAAGCCGCGGTGGCCGCTGGC
>JAKFWI010000237.1 GCA_021731965.1 Hyphomonadaceae bacterium
TGCTCTCCTCCAGCAAGCGCGCCAGCCCGCCTTCGACGCCGTCGAGAAGCGCGCTTTGCAGCACCAGATCATCGATCGCGTAGCCGCTGATCGCCAATTCTGGGAAAAGCGCCAAAGCGGCGTGGCGCGCGGCCGCCTCCCGTGCCAAAGCCAGGATGCTATCGGTATTGGCCGACGGATCGGCCGGAACCGTGACGGGGCAGCAGGCCGCCACCCGCACGAAGCCATTCTCGTATATGCCGGTTGCGCGCAGCGCTGGGAGGGCCGTCACCGGGCCCGCTGGTCTTTGCATGCTTCTTGCCGCCCTCATGTGGCGAAACTAAAGATCACGCTGCAAGTATGCCATGCGCGCCGCGAACTTCAAAATCGCGCCCCGGGCCAAAACGCCAATCTCGGCCTGGCCCGGCCCGGCCGCGCGCTCATTTGGCGCCCTGCACCTGCGCGCTGATCCAGGCATAGGTGCTCTCTAGTCCCGCCCGTAAAGGTTGGCGCGGTGCCCAGCCAAGTCTTTCATTGATCAAGCGGTTATCGGAATTGCGCCCGCGCACCCCGGTTGGCCCAGAGATATTATCGATGCCGATATTGCGGCGGGAAATCTCTATGATCATGCGGGCAAGATCATTGATGGAAATCATCTCATCAGAGCCGATATTCACCGGCCCCTCAAAATCCGAGCGCGTCAAGCGCAACACGCCCTCGATGCATTCATCGATATAGAGAAAGGACCGCGTCTGCTTGCCATCGCCCCAGACTTCGATGGATTGGCCCGGCTCGCACTGGGCAATCTTGCGTGACAAAGCCGCGGGCGCCTTTTCCTTGCCGCCTTGCCAGGTGCCTTCCGGCCCGAAGATATTGTGAAAGCGCGCGACGCGGCATTCCATCCCGTAATTGCGGTTATAGGCCAAATACAAACGCTCGCTGAACAGCTTTTCCCAGCCATATTCGCTATCGGGATTGGCCGGATAGGCCGAATCCTCGACGCAATTGGGATTATCCGGATCCTCTTGGTTGTGGGCAGGATACATGCAAGCCGAGGAGGAATAGAACACGCGCTTGATGTTGCGTTTGTGGCAAGCATCCAATACGTTAAGATTAATAATGGCCGAGTTGTGCATAATGCTGGCATCATTTTCACCCGTGAAAATATAACCAGCCCCGCCCATATCGGCCGCCAATTGGTAAACCTCATCGAAGCGCCGATCAATTACCTGCCGGACAATTTGTTGATCACGCAGATCACCGATCAGGAAATCATCCGCGGCCGTGGGCGCGTATTCCGGGCACTTGAGATCCACGCCGCGCACCCAAAACCCTTCGCGCTTCAATCTTTTGACTAAATGGCTCCCGATAAACCCGCCTGCACCGCACACCAGCGCCGATTTCATATTTTACTCCACAATGGAAATTTGACCGATACATACCTGACTTGCTTGAACGATCAAAGCAAACACTTCGTCGCCATCAGCGCATTCAGGAAAAGTGGCGGCCGGTTTTCCGCCCGAATGCGCTAAATCAGGTGGTTAGCGCCGCTAACGTGCCATTGGAGGCCAATTTGGGCGATTTCACGTTCTGGCGGGAAAAATCGGTGCTGGTGGCCGGTGCGGGCGGCCTGATCGGCACCGCGTTGATGCGCGCGCTGGAGGGGCGCTGCGCGCGCCTGGTTGGCTGGCGGCGCGCCGATGGCGATCTGACCGATGCGCGCGAAGCGCGCCGCGCGATCGCTGCGGGTCCGTATGATGTGGTCTTCTTCATGGCGGCGACGCAAGGCGGCGTGGCTGATCACTTGGCCCGGCCTTTGGCTTATGTTCGCGAAAACGCTGCGCTTGCGTTGAATGTCATCGGCGCATGCGCGGATTCCGGTGTGCGCCAGCTGATCTATGCGGCCTCCACGGCGTTGTATCCGGACCAGGCCGCTGGGGTGTTGACCGAAGATCTGCTGGCCTCCGGCCCCATCGAAGCCAGCCATCAGCCTTATGCGGCGGCCAAGCTGCTTGGGCTGCGCTTATGCCAAGCGTGCACGGCCGAGCGCGGGCTGTGCTACACACCGGCCATACTCACCAATGTCTACGGGCCGGGCGGCAGCTTTGATCCGCAGCGCTCCACCCTCATCCACGCCTTGATCGCACGCGCGGTCGCGGCGCACGCGGTGGGCGAGCACACGCTTCGCGTGTGGGGCAGCGGGCGGGCCGTGCGCGATGTGTTGTATGGGGATGACGCGGCGCAGGCTTTGCTGCGCGTCGCGGCCAGCCAAGATCCCAGCACGATCACCATCGCCAGCGGCGAAAACCACACGGTCGCCGCCATTGCGGGCTTGGTGGCCGCGGCCATCGGGCTTAAAGGCATTGCCTTTGACCCAGCCAAGCCAGAAGGCGCTTTGGGCCGCACCCTCGATGTCTCGCGCTTGCGCGCTCTGGGCTTTGCCCCGCTGGTTTCGTTAGCGGACGGCATCCATCGCACGCTGGCGGCCTATCGCAACAGGCTCTAGAGCGGATCCCGATTTGACTGACTCAGGTCAAATCGGGTGAATCCGCTCTACACTAGGTGATTAGACCCGTTCTCGTCCGAAAACCGCGTCACACTTTTCGGGAACGGGTCTAAACTGCATGGATTCGGCGCGCCGGCGACGGGGAGGATGAGGTGATTTATTCCTGGCTGCGCGGCCGTCGCTGGCGCGCCCATGTTTTTGCGACCGTCTTTGAACTAAGCCTTCTGGCCAGCGGCGTGCTCGCGGCCGCGGCGGCTTATGCGATGAGCGAGCCGGCCGCGCGCGATTACACGCTCACCAGCCGCGCGCGCGCCAAAACGCAACACGCTTTGGATCTGGCAATCCGCGAGGCCGCACCCCACGATCCGCGCCGCCTGCGCGATTTCCTGATCAGCGCCATCGATGCGGGAGAGTTTGAGTTGGCGCGCGGCGTTATGCTCAGCCATGGCGATGCACGCGAGAGCGACGCCCAGCGCCTGCATCGCTTTTTGCGCGCCTTGCCGGCAGCGAGCCAAGAGGCGCTGGCACTCGCTGAGCAAGAGGCCGCCGCCCCCGCGCTGCCGCGGCAAACGGCTTTGGTTATCACCCCGGCCGGGCAGTCCGGCGTGTACGCTTATGCCGCCGATACCTTGCAAACCCTGGCGGCACGCGCGGAGCTTTGGCGGGTGGGCCAGCCCGTCGATGATTTCGGCCTGATGCTGACAGGCCTGGATCTGGCATTGGCGCGGGAGCAAAACGGGCTGCATTTGCTGCGGGTGGCGCGCCGGGCCGGCCGGCTCGATCGCGGCTACGAGGCGTATTGGCGGGCCCAATTGGCGCGCGCTTTGCCACCCGCTGGCCTGCGCCAGGCGCTAACGCGGGCTTTGGCAGCAAAGGCGGATCCGCTGATCCCCATCGAAGTGCCGGCGGCCTTTCGCCAAGCGCTCGACCCCGTCGCGGCGCGGGTAATGCTGGCCGATTTGGCGACGCTGTCAGCGATCCAGTCCGGGGCTGGTGCGTCAGGCGCGTTGGTGCTGATCCCGTATGTGCACACCCCGCTCGATGCCGAGCGCGTGCGCCTCGCCACGACAGCCGGCGGGGACCGCGCCGCCGCTCTGGCGCTGCTGGCGGGACGCGCCGCTTTGCTGCACACCGCGCAGGGCGAATTGGTGATGACCGCGCATTTGCGGGGCATTTTGCGCATGCTGTGGGCCATGCTGGCGCTCATGGTGGCCGGCGGCATCGGGCGCATCGCCTGCGAGCTGACGCTGATCAGCCGCGCTCAGCGTCCTGAAAATTCACTCAGCAATTAAGCGCGCAGATATTGCAGGATGGAATTGGGGCGCAGATTGGCGATGGAGGCGCTTTGCTCTTGCAAGCCCTGCCGCACCGATAGCGCCAACAAGCGGGCCGCATCGGCATCGGCCGGCGCGGAATTGGAAATCGCCAGCGCTGCGAAAATGCTTTGCGGATCGCCGGGCGGAGGCGCTGCCTCGGCATCGACCCGATCTTGCAGCGGCGACAAAATGGGCCGCTCAGCGCGCGTGGAGCGCTGGCCAGATTGGGCCCCGTCCGCGCCATCTTGCCCAGGCAGCGCGCGCGCATCGAGCTGGTTGAGGGAAGAAAACCCTGGGGCGGTTGGTCCTGCGATCGACATATAGCCTCCGACTCAAACCGGCACCATTCAGGGCCGACGCCGGCTCAGGCAAGGACGCTTCATGCCCAAAAACCGCGCACCTCTATAAGGCGGCGGCATGGTTAAATTTTCGTTGCGCCTAACCCTTACGCCTTGATATCGAGCCGCGCCAATTGCGCCGCCCGCAGCGC
>JAKFWI010000193.1 GCA_021731965.1 Hyphomonadaceae bacterium
ATACCAACGCAATGAATTCGGAGCCGAAATCATCCATTTTGCCGGCCTGCTTGGAAATCTGCTTGGCCGCAAAATTGTAGATGAGCACGGCCGGGATGGCGGCCACGAGGCCGGCAGCCGTAGCAGCCAAAGCGGCGGCGATACCGGGCGCAACCACCGCCAGTGATGTGGTCTGCGTCGCGGCGATACCGATGAAGGACACCATAATGCCCCACACCGTGCCGAACAGGCCGATAAATGGCGCATTGGCCCCAATGGAAGCCAGGAAGGTCATGGACGAGCCCAGCGTTTCGAGATTCTCGTTTTGCTTGATCGACATGGCCGATGCCACGCGCTGCATGGTGTGATCGCGCGCATCGCGCATGGTGTAGAGGCCCAAATCCTGAGTCTTGCGCACTTCGGCCATGCCCGCATCGAACATGGTTTTGATGCCGGAGCCCTTCAGCTTGCGCACGATGGCCTCTGCCTCTTCCACCGTCTGGGCCTTGCGGAAGGCTCCCAGGAAATCCTTGGTGTCGCTGTTGGTGCGGCGCATCACCACGATTTTTTCGACCAGCAGCATCAGCGAATACAGGGCGCATAGCCCGAGTATGCCCATGACCACCAGCTCAACGCCTTCAAGGTTGCTGAAGATCGAAAAGATCGAGATATCCGTCTGGCCCGCTTCGGCGGCGGCGGCGGCGGCGGCGGCTTCGCGCTGCGCCTCCAGATCAGCGGCCTGCCCGGCAGCGGCGACGGGATCCGCCGCGGCGGCGGCCTCATCGGCCGGTGCGCCCGCGGCGGGTGCTGCCGCCTGGGCAAAGAATGTCAAAACGGAAGCTGTTAACGCGATCATGATCTGCCCTCTAAACTGCGCTCGAACGTTACTACCCTAAGCATCGTGCGAGCTGCGCCCGCCTAGTGTTTCTTGTGTGGCTCCGGCCACCGGCCTGCTCCGCGCTTCACAAAAGGCGAACCGCCTTTGCCAAACGCGCCCAATCGGTTTCTGAACTTTCAGACACCCTATTGATCCATAACGCGAGGATGATCCCTTGTTCAAGCTCCGACTCTTAAAAAGACGCACTCTCGCTGCGCTCTTCCTTAACCAGACGAAACCATCGCGGCGGAAAAAAGGTCAAACGGCGGCGGAGCGCTCGATATTCTGCCCTTGCCAAGGCCAGCATCTGCGCGCAGCCTCGCACCGTTAACCATCGCAGGAACATCCCATGCGCACAGTGGCATTCAAGGACTTGGCCGGGCTGGTAGGTCAGGAAATCGGGCTGACCGATTGGGTGGTCGTCACCCAGGCGCAGGTCAACGGATTTGCTGAAGCCACTGGCGATCACCAATGGATCCACGTGGATGTGGAACGTGCCACCCGCGAATTGGGCGCGCCGATCGCACACGGCTTTTTGACTTTGTCCCTGCTGCCCATGTTGACCGCCCAAACCCTGCGGATTGAGGGCGTTTCACGCGGCATCAATTACGGGCTGAACAAGGTGCGCTTCACCAATGTGGTGCCGATCGGCGCAAGGGTGCGGCTGCGGGAGCGCCTACTCAGCGCCGACGAAAAAAGCGGCGGCCTGCAAATCGTGCGCGAATGCGTCATCGAACTCGAGGGCCAGGAGCGCCCGGCTTTGATCGCGGAATGGATCACAGTCATATATTCTTGAAGTGGGCGCAATTGCGCTGCAGAGAGCGCATATGCAGCATTCTCAAGCCAGCACGAGGACCACCATGCTTTCCCCAATAGCCGTTGTGCGCCACACTGACGAAGAATGGCGCAAGCGTTTGACGCCCGAACAATACCGCATTGCGCGCCAAGAGGGCACGGAACGGGCCTTCACGCGCGGCAATCATAATGATGAAAAACGCCGCGGCATCTATTCCTGCGTGGGCTGTGACACCCACCAATGGAGATCGGAGTTCAAATTTGATTCGGGCACGGGCTGGCCCTCCTTCTGGCGCCCATTAGAGGCCCGCACGATCGCCACGAATGTGGATTTCAAGCTGGTCTATCCCCGCACCGAAGTGCATTGCGCGGTGTGCGAATCCCACCATGGGCATGTGTTTGATGACGGTCCGGCCCCCACGCGGCTGCGTTATTGCATCAACGGCACGATTTTGAAGTTCAAGCCGATCTAACCCAAGGGGCTGCGCGGCGCTTGGCCTAGCCAAGCTGACATGCCATGGCATTGGCAAAACGAGAGCCAATCCCACCATGCCTCACCCGCCCATCGCATCTAGACAGCCCTTGAGCATCCAACAGCTCGGTAGAGTCCGCACGGATGATTACGCCTGGATGCGCGCCGCCAATTGGCAAGAGGCGCTGCAGCATCCCGCACGGCTGCCCGCCCCCATTCGCGCGCATTTGGAAGCCGAAAACGCCTATACGCAGGCCTGCATGGCCTCGGCAGAGCCGTTATGCGCGCGCCTGACCGAAGAGATGAAAGGGCGGATGCAGGATGACGATGCCTCTCCGCCGGTGCCGGATGGGCCGTTCGCTTACTTCGCGCGCTATGCCCCCGGCGCGCAGCATCCCCAATTCGTCCGCCAAACCCGGGTTGGCGGCGAGGAGCAGGTTTTGCTGGATGCGCAGGCCCAGTCCGAGGGCAAGGCCCATTTCTCCATCGGTGACGCCCAGCACAGTCCCGATCATCGCATGTTTGCTTATGCCTTGGATGAGATCGGCTCCGAAGCCTATGTGATCCAGGGCCGGGATCTGCTGACCGGGGAAAGCTGGGCCGATCCACCCGCCAACAGCTCGGGCAATTTCGTTTTTTCCCCTGATAGCCGCTTTATCTATTGGGTCTGGCGCAATGCCCAGAGCCGCCCCTTGGCGGTGTATCGCCGCCCCGTTGGCGCAGGCGCTGATCAAGACGTGCTGATCTATCAAGAGCAGGACGAAGGCTTTTTCGTTGGCGTTGAGCTCACCCAAAGCCGCGCCTTCGTGCTCATCACCACCGGTAATCAAGAAAGCAGCGAGGTCTGGCTCATCCCCGCCAGCGCGCCCGAGGCGCCGCCCGTGTGCTTTACGCCGCGCGAGGCGGGTCTTCGCTATGACGTCACGCATTGGGCGGGCCAATGGCTAATCCGCACCAATGCCGATGGGGCCGTGGATTTCAAAATCGCCAGCGCCAGACTGGACGCCACGCAGCGCGCGCATTGGCGCGATTGGCAAGTCCATGCGCCGGGCTGCTTCATCATCGAACTGTCCGCCTTCCGCGATTATCTGGTGCGCTTAGAGCGGGTCGATGCCTTGCCCCGCTTGGTGGTGCGCAATGCCGCCGACGGGGCCGAGCACACCATCGCCATGGACGAAGCCGCTTATGATCTGAGCCTGACCGAAGGCGATGCCTTCGATAGCAACATCGCCCGCGTCATCTATCAATCACCCACCACGCCGCGCCATTGGTATGATTACGATCTCGCTTCGGGCACACGCACTTTGGTCAAGGCCCAGCAGGTGCCATCCGGCCATGATGCCAGCGCTTACGAAGCCTTGCGCTGGACGGCTGAAGCCGCCGATGGCGCGTCCATCCCCATCACGCTGCTGCGCCGGCGCGACACGCCCTTGGATGGCGGGGTGCCGGTGCTGCTCTATGGGTATGGTTCCTACGGGATGGCCACGCCCGCCGGTTTTTCGACGCCGCGTCTCAGCTTGGTGGATCGCGGCTGGATTTTCGCCATCGCCCATGTGCGCGGCGGGTCCGAGCGCGGCTGGGGCTGGTTTCTGGACGGCCGCGGCCCCAAAAAGCCAAACAGCTTCAGCGATTTCGTTGCCGTTGCCGAGGCTTTGTGCGCGCGCGGCTGCACGCGCCCGGGTGCCTTGGTCGCCTATGGTGGATCGGCCGGCGGCCTGCTGGTAGGGGCCGCGCTCAATCTGCGCCCCGAATTATGGGCCGGCGTGGTGGCGGCGGTGCCCTTCGTGGACGCGTTGAACACCATGAGCGATGCGACGCTGCCGCTCACCCCCCCGGAATGGCCGGAATGGGGCAATCCGCTGGAGGATCCCGACGCCTATGACCTGATCGCCGGCTACTCACCTTATGACAACATCACTGCAAAAGCCTATCCGGCGGTTTTGGCCACCGGCGGGATCTCCGATCCGCGCGTCACCTACTGGGAGCCGGCAAAATGGGTGGCCCGATTGCGTGACCAGACCCAGGCTGACGCCCCGATACTGTTGAAAATGAACATGGATGGCGGGCATTCCGGCGCCTCCGGGCGCTATGCGGCGCTAAAAGAGATCGCGT
>JAKFWI010000043.1 GCA_021731965.1 Hyphomonadaceae bacterium
CAAAACCGAATGGGCGATCGTGGCGCTGGCTTACAACTGCCGAAGGATGGTCGCGCTCAGAACGGCCTGAGCCGCCGCCTTGAAGCCCAAACACACTCATCATGACGCCAGCCCGACAGCCTGCTAGAGCGGATCCCGATTTGACTGACTCAAGTCAAATCGGGTGAATCCGCTCTACACTAAGATATTAGACCCGTTCTCGTCCGAAAACCGCGTCACACTTTTCGGGAACGGGTCTAGCATAGCCCCAAGCACGGAGCTTGCCCAGAGATGGCGGTGTTCACCCCCCTGACTGCGCCGGAGGTGCAGGCCTTCTTGGCGGGCTATGATCTGCCGGGCTTGGCGCGCCTGGAGCCCATTCTGGCCGGGGTAGAAAACACCAATTATCAAATCCTTCTGGTGGATGGGCAGCGCTTTGCGCTCACATTGTTTGAGCGCCATCGCGGCGGCGCGGATCTGCCTTTCCTGCTGGGCTTTGCTGCCCATTTGGCAGCGCAGGGCTTTGCCGCGGCCCATGCCTTGCCCGATTCTGCAGGGCACATGTTCAGCTTCTTGAAGGAGAGGCCGGCCGCCTTGGTGCGTTGGGTCGCGGGCCGGGGGCTGGATTTGCCCAACGCCGCCGAAGCCGCCCAGGCGGGCAGCGCTTTGGCGCGCATGCATGATTTGGCTACCGGCTTTACCCAGCGGCGGGATAATCCCTTCGGCCCGGCGCGCTGGGATCAGCTCCTGGCCCGCTGCCAAGAGGCAGGAACCCCAGAATGGGCCCAGGCATTGCACGCCCTGGAAACGGAATCGCAGGCGCTGCGCGCCTCCTGGCCGAGGGATCTGCCCGCCGGGCCGATCCACGGCGATTACTTCCCCGATAATGTGTTGTTTGCAGGCGAAACGCTCAGCGGCGTGATCGATTTCGGCTTCGCCTGCAATGATTTTTTCGCCTATGATTTGGCAATCGCCCTCAATGCCTGGGGCTTTGATGGCGCAGGCCAGGCGCTGCCCGATTTGCCGGAAGCCTTCCTTGCGGGCTATGGCCGCGTGCGCGCCTTGACGCCCCTGGAAGCCGCCGCTTTGCCCATTTTGCTGCGCGGGGCGGCGCTGCGCTTTGCCCTTTCGCGGCTGCACGATCAGCTGTTCCACGATCCCCTTTGGCGGGTCATCCCCAAAGATCCCCGGGCATTTTTCAGCCGCTTGGCCTATTTCCAGGCAAAATCAGGCGCAACACCCATGCCCCTTGCTTAAGCTGGGCCATTCAGTTCGGGTTCAGCCCGGCCATCCTATATCTCCAGCCTGCACGGGCCGGCACTGCGATGATGCTGGCGAGGCAGGCGGGCATGGGCTAAGGCTAGCGCCAGCATAAAGGAAGATATGATGCGTTTCGGAGTCGTGCTGATCCTCACTTGCCTCGCGGGGGGCCTGACAGGCTGTATCAAGCTGCAGGCACCAGACAAGCCAATCGAGATCAACCTCAACGTCAATATCCGTCAGGAAGTGGTGATCCGGCTGGAGCAGGACGTCAAAGCCCTGATCGAAAACAATCCCGGCATCTTTTGAGCCATTGTGACTAGGAGATACCCCATGGGCCTTCACGCATTTCGACGCATGCTAATGGTGGGCGTCATCGCCGCCGCGGCTTTCACCGGCCCTGCCAACGCCCAGCAAGATGAGGCGGAAACGCTGCGCAGCCAGCGTTTGGCCGGTGAGCAGGCCGACGGCTTTCTGGGTGTGCCGCCCGGCGTGGCCCTGCCCGCCGATGCCCGCGCCCGGATCGATCAGATCAATATCCGCCGGCGCGCCTATTACACCGATCTCTCCGCCAAGCGCGGGGCTTCGGTCTCGGAAGTTGGCGGGGCCACAGCCTGCATGCTGTTCCGCACCAAGGTGGATGTCGGCGATTGGTATCGCGACGAAGGCGGTGCGTGGCGCCAGCGCGCGGCCGGCGAAGAGGTGAAACTACCCAGCTTTTGCGGATGAAACCCCGCATTGGCATTGCGTCCCTCGCCTTGGCAGCCTTCTTGTGCGCTGTCTTGGCGGGGGCCGTTTACGGCGCGGTGCGGGCGTTCAGAAGCCTGCCCTTGGATTTTGGCCTGAATGGCTGGATTGCTTTGATCGGCGGGGCGCTGCTCACTTTGCTGCTCTCCGGGACCCTGATGGGCTTGGTGTTTCTTAGCTCTCGGCGCGGCTTTGATGACGCACAACCGCCCGATCCTGAAAACTGAGGGGGCGGGGCGGGGCGAATCGCCTAAGATCACCTGCTTGCAGCCCCGGAGAATCCGATGGTCGATGGATTGCGGCTCGCCGCCTTGGTGGGATCGAAAGTTTGCCACGAAATCGTGGGGCCCATGACGGGCATTTTGCACGGGCTGGAATTGCTCAAGGAATCCGATATCGGCGGGCGCAACGCGGAGGCGTTGGCTTTGCTGGAGCAGGGCCTCCACAAGGTGGCCGCCAAGGTCGATTTCCTGCGTGGCACCTTTGCCCCCAACGAGGGCGAAGCGCTGATCTCCCTGTCAGAGGCGCGCCGGCTGGGCGAGCCCTTGTTTGCCAGCCTGAAGCCCGATCTGGCCTGGCGGGCACCGGATATCTCCTTGCCGCGCACGGCTTTGCGGGTTTTCATGAATCTCTTGCTGCTCAGCGCCGATTGTCTACCGCGCGGCGGCGTGGTGGCGGTGGAGGCTGAAGAAAGCCGCGTGCTGGAGGTGCGCGCCGTGGCCACCGGGCCGCGGGCCAGCTTGCGCGCCGCCGTGGCCGGTGCCTTGCACGGGGACCCGACGGAGGGCGGCGTGCAGGCCGATCTGGTGGTGCCGCTGATGACTTTGCTGCTGGCGCGTCAGGCCGGCTACACCCTGCTGACCCGCACGGCCCCGGAGCGCATCGAACTTGTTTTGCAAACGCCGGGCCGCGCGTAAATCTGCAGTTAACCGGTGCGGGCAATGGTGTGTCGAAAGCGCTTCGCGCGGCAGCCAGCATGAGCCACACCCATGGACGATCTCCTCCTGGAGTTTCTGACCGAAACCGCCGAAAACCTCGAAGTCATCGACAACGAGTTGGTGCGCTTCGAGGCTCATCCAGAAGAAGAATCGACGCTTAACAATATTTTCCGGCTGGTTCACACCATCAAGGGCACCTGCGGTTTTCTGGGTTTACCCAGGCTGGAGGGCGTGGCCCATGCTGGCGAGACCCTGCTGGGCCGCTACCGTGACAAAGCGCTAACCGTGACGCCCGAGGCCGTCACCACCGTGTTGTTTGCCATCGATCGAATCAAAGCTATCTTGGCTGGCCTGCGCGAAACGGGCGAAGAGCCCGCGGGCGACGATGCGCCTCTCATCGATTCCCTGCAGGCTTTGGCCGCAGGCCAAACCTCCAAGCCCGCCGCCGCGGCCCCGCCGCCGCCTGCTCAACCTCTGGTGAATGAGGCCGGGCAGCGTTGGGATGCGGATTTGCAGCGATACTTGCGCCCCGGTGAGGTCTCGCTCGCTGATCTGGAGGCTGCTTTCCTGCAAACCACCCCTGAGGCGCTCAGCGCTGCGGCAGCCGCGCCGCACGCTGCTGCGCTCATGCCCGCACCGGCCAAGGCGCCAGCGCCGGTTGTCAGCGGCGGAGACGGGGATGGCGATGATGAGCGCCGGCCCGATTCGGCCTCGCAAACCATTCGCGTCAGCGTCGAGGTGCTGGAACAATTGATGACCACGGTCAGCGAGCTGGTGCTGACGCGCAATCAATTGCTGCAACTCGTGCGCACCAAAGACGCCTCCGAATTCAAGGCGCCGCTGCAGCGCCTCTCTAACATCACCGTAGAATTGCAGGATCGGGTGATGAAAACCCGCATGCAGCCAGTCGGGGCGGCTTGGCGCAAGCTGCCGCGCATCGTGCGTAACGCCTCCAATGAATTGGGCAAGAAGATCGATTTGCGCCTTGAGGGTGAAGCGACCGAGCTGGACCGACAGGTCCTGGAGCTAATCAAAGACCCTCTCACCCACATGGTGCGCAATTCCTGCGATCACGGCCTGGAGACGCCTGACGTCCGCCGCGCTGCGGGCAAATCGGATACCGGCACGATCACGCTGTCGGCCTATCACGAAGGCGGCGCGATCATTATCGCGTTGGGCGATGATGGGGCCGGCCTCAATACAGAGCGCATTCGCTCCAAGGCCTTGGAAAAAGGGCTGATCTCCCCCGCCGAGGCCAGCACGCTGTCCGATGCGCAGATCCACCGCTTCATTTTCGCGCCAGGG
>JAKFWI010000044.1 GCA_021731965.1 Hyphomonadaceae bacterium
AAGCCGTGGCTGGGGCGGCCCGCCACCATCGGCGACGGTCAGCGCCACATTGCTTTCCAGGAAATTATAGGCCCCTTCGGCTCCCGTTTCGATGGTCAGCTTCTGGGCCGGCTTCAGCGAAAACGTGGCGCGGACCACCGATTCCCCTTGCAGACTATCGGAAAGAAACTCCGAGAGACTTTCATTCGGCGTGCGCAAAGCCTCGGTGAAGGCCGATAGGCCGCGCTCCGTTTGCAGGGATTGCAAAGCCACGAATTTCAGCCGCGTTTTCGGTCCCAGCGGTTGATCCACATCGAAGGTGAGCTCGGCCTGGCGGGTACCCTGGGTGAAATCGGAGTTTTGCTCAGTAATGGGCGCGCCAAAGCGATCCAACACCGTCTGCGGGGATAATTCCTGAAACCGGGAGGCCAGGCCCGAAAAGCGCGCCTTGATCGTGCCACCATTCTCCAAGCCGCGCTCAAAGCCCGCCTTCACCTCCGCCTGGAAAAACGGATCGGTGGTCGGCTCGATGTCAAAGGTGTCCAGCACCCCAGGCGGCGAGAAATGCGCCTCCGTCGCGGTGAAGTTTTGCTGTTGGCTAAAGATAAAGACCTCGCCATCGAATTTGGCTTGGCCGATTTTGTAACTGCCATTGACTCGGGCGCTGGGCCGCACGGCCCGCGGGAAAAACCGGGTTTCCTCGGCCACGATCAATTCATAGGGCTTGTCCGTGCGGCGCACGACATTGACCACCACGGCTTGCCCCGCCAAATCAAAGCCGCCCGATGCCCCGCGGATCAGCTCCAGCCGCAGCACGCTGGAGGCGGGGATGCGGGCCAGGATATTGCCCAGCCCCTCCGATTTGGTGGAGGGGCGCTTGCCATCGATCAGCACATTGCCCGCCAGGCCGCCGAAGCCGCGCGCCGAGCCACCTTCGTCCAGCACAAAGCCCGGCACCCGGTTGACCATTTCCAGCGCCGTGGTGGCGCGCACCGCAGCAAAAAATTCCGGTGGATAAATGATGCGGGTATCGGTGCTTTCTATGGCCGGCGCGGGGGAGGCGATGGCAGCTGCCGCAATGAGCCCAAACATGCACGACCTCAAAAAATTATTGCCCAACGATAACGATTATCGCTTACCGATAACGATCGGCGATGGCAAGAGCCCGCATGCGATTTCTGATCCTTTGTCCTGGATGCTGCTGAACGCCACTTCGGATGCAGCAAGCTGTCGATGCATGTTCAGGCTGGATGTGGTAAGATCCTTTGGGGTGGCAGATTGATCCGTGATCGGCACAAGTCTTGCTGCGGAGGCATTGTTTGGTGCCGCTAATGCACGCAGAGCCGTTGACGTAGATGCCGCGCTAATGATTGTGTGTGGGGAGGCCATTGCGGCGTCATCTCACACGTAAGTGATGTGATTGGATCAGCTTGGCCCACCCCGGGGAGAACGTTTTGGCGGACGTGACCATCCTATTTGCGCGAGAAGACCGGGCCCGGGCTGAGGGGATCGGGGCCGCGCTTGCGGGTTCAGGTTTTTCGGTCGAAGCGATCCCGTATGAAACCTTAAGCGGCACGCTCCAATCGCCTGCCATCGTCGCTTTGTGGTCGCGGACCATGGCCGCCTCGCGCGCCGCCATTAGCCTGGGGCAATCGGCGCTGAGCATGGGCCGGCTGATTTCCGCGCGCCTTGATATCAATGTCCCGTCCGGTTTGTTCCGTGACCATGTGATGCATGATCTGATTCGCTGGGGCGGGGATCCTGATGATCAGGTGCTCGATAGCCTGGTCGCGGATGCCGATCAGCTGGTCTTGGCTGCGCGCAGTGCACCGGCACCGATCCCGAGCGTTCGGCCCGTGCCGCCGCCGCCGGAGCCGCCGGTGCGTCTACAGCAGGTTGCTGGCGGGGGTTCGCGCCCCGTCGCGGCACGGCCGTCCCCGGCTAATGATTTGGCTCCGGCCGTGGCATCTGATCCGGCCGCGGAAGAAGCCACCTATTGGAAGGCCATCAGGGCCAGTACCAATCGCGCAGACTTTGTGAATTACCTGCACCGTTTCGGTGAGGATGGCCTGTTCGCCGAGCTGGCCATGCAAAAGCTCGCCGCTTTGCCCAGCCCGGTGGCAGAGCCGCCCGCACCGCAGCCGCCGGTGGCCCGCTTTGCCGATTCCTGGCGCTTTGGGGCGGACTGGTCCACGCGCGGCCCCGCCGCCCAGCCCCCAGAGGCTTTCAGCCCCCCGCAGGAAAGCAAGGCAGCGCCGGCGGCACGCGCGCCGCAGGCTCCCGTGGCAGCAGCGCCCAAGGAGCGTCGCCAAGCTGCGCCGCCAGCAGCGCCGGTCAGCCGCGCCGCGCCGGGCGCGCCCAAGCCCACGCATGCGCCCTATCCGCCTTTCACGCGGATTCCCGCAAATCCCGCAGCGGAGCCGCCCACACAGCGGCGCGGGCCCGCAAGCGGAAGCGGCGCTTTCGATCGCGAATTGGCGGATGCCCCATGGGATCGCCACCCGCCAGCCCCGCCCAAAGACTTGGCAAGCGAGGGGCATGATCGGGATTTCCTGAAGCCTCCGCGCGCGGCCCAAGCGGCAAAGACGCGCGGCAATGGCTTTGGGGTGATTCTGGGCGTGCTGATTGCGCTCAGCGGTATTGGTGCCGCGGGGGCCTATTGGCTGCTCCGTACCCAGGCCGCTCCCGGGTCCGACCAAAACCAACTGGCCTGGCCGGGTTCGGAGGCGGCACCCACCCGCGTCGATCCCGATTCGCTCAATTCCGGACGGGCTGCGGTCGCGCTTGACACCGCCAACAATTTACCGGCGGGAGCAGTAACGACAACTTCTGAGCCTAACGGCGGCGCGACCGGTCGCGGCTCTGCTGGCCCCGCTTCGCCATCGGGGCAAGCCAGTGGGGCGGCCTCTGAGCGGCCACGGCCCGAGGTGGCCGCCCCGGCCGCGCCCAAGGCTCTCCCCCCCGCCGCAAGTGCTGCGGTGGTGCCCGCGCCGGCGGAGGAGGATGTGCCAGCGCCCGCGCCAAGCACGGGGGATGGCGCAGGGGCCAATGTTGAGGCGGTGTTCTCTTATGGCCGGCCATTCGACGACGTGCCTGTAACGTCCACGCTGCCCCAGCCGGCGGTGAGCGCGCCGGAGGCTTCGGTGCCGCCGGTTTCTGCACCCGATGCGCGCAAGGCCAACATTGTTTGGGCGCGCCGGCCCAGCGCCAGCGCAATTGCTGGGGTCTACCCGCCGGAGGCGAGTCGGCGCGGCATAGAGGGCAAGGCCGTCTTGAACTGTTCCGTGCTCGCGAGCGGGGAATTGCTGTGCAATGTCGGCAGCGAGACCCCCGCGGGCCAAGGCTTTGGCCGGGCGGCAATTGATGCTGCGCGCCGCTTCCGCTCGGCCCCGACCTTGTCCAGCGGTGCGCCGTCTGCTGGCGTGCGCACCTCGGTGGTGATTACCTTTGCGCTGAAGTGAGGGAATGCTGGCGTGCAGGCAGAAGCCAGCGCACGGCGCGCCTCACAGCAAACGCACGCGCTTTTCCAGCTTGGAGCCGGCCGTAGATCGCACCAAGGCGCGATCCGCCGTGATCAGCATTTCGTCCCTAGCCTCGGCCAGGGCCAGATAATGGCAGGCTTGCAAAGTCTGGTTCAGCTGCAAGGATAATTCCAGCGCGCGCAACACGCAGGGGGCGGCAGGGGTCAATTCGGCGAACAGATTGGGCAGGCGCTGGAGGCTCGCCATCGCGTCGGCCGCATCCAGCGCGCCCGCAACGACCGCTTTACCGAGCGCCGCCGCCACCTCGGTCAGGATCAAATCCGGTGCTGTCAGGGCCTGCGCGCTGCGCAATACTGCGTGTGCATCGTCGGAGCCCTGCTCCGCCACAAACCATTTGAACGCCACGCTGGCGTCGATGATCACAGGTGTGGCCCTTGGCCAGTCAGGTTTCGAGCAGACGTCTGGAAGCTGGCGAGGCTTCGCGCGCGCTGCGGATGAGATCAGAGCCCTTGCCGGCTGCGGATAACGCCCCGGGGCGCGAGCGCGCGCGGATCGCGTCGATCTCCACCAACAAATCTTCCCGGCTGGGGCGTGCCGCGTCGATCAGGATGAGCCGCAGATAGGCCTCCAACGAAATGGCCCGCGCCTCGGCATTGCGCTTGAGCCGGGCAACGACATCGCTTTCGAGACTGCGCACCAATACTTGAGCCATACATCACCTATTAACGAAAGGTTACACCAATCGATTGGCCAAGGCCAGCGCAGAC
>JAKFWI010000211.1 GCA_021731965.1 Hyphomonadaceae bacterium
ACTGATCGAGGCACCGCTTTCAGCTGCAAGGCGCTGCACGGAGGGCGGCGCGGACGAGCTATGGGCGGCGGGAATTGCCTGTACCGGCGCGGCGACTGGGGCGGGCGCGGGCGCGGCGACGGCTCCAACCCCACCAATGCGCGCCAGCAACGCGCCGATATTGACGATGGCCCCCTCGGCCGCCACGATTTCCCCCAATACGCCGGCTTGAGGGGCAGAGACCTCCACCGCCACCTTATCGGTTTCCAGCTCCACCAAGGTCTCATCCTTGGCGACAGCCTCGCCGGCCTTTTTGAGCCAACGCCCCACGGTGGCTTCAGTGACGGATTCTCCCAAAGTCGGCACCACGATATCTACCATACGTCTTCTCCTGCGCGGCCGCGCCTAAAGCGCCAAGCCGCCGATTCAGCCAAACGCCTCTTCCAAAAACGCCGCCAATTCCTTTTGGTGCTTGGACATCAAGCCCGCCGCGGTCGAGGCGCTGGCTGGGCGCCCAGCATAACGCGCGCGCCGATGCGTGGCTTCGATCTTGTCCAGCACCCATTCGAGATTGGGATCCATGAAGGCCCAGCCCCCCATATTTTTCGGCTCTTCTTGCACCCACACCCATTCCGCGCCGGAAAAGCGTGACAGCTCAGTGATCAAGGATTTGGCCGGGAAGGGATAGAATTGCTCCACGCGGAGGATGTAAACATTATCACGCCCGCGCTTTTCTCGCTCATCGAGCAAATCATAATACACTTTGCCCGAGCAGAGCAGCACCCGCTTGATCTCCCCATCGGGGCGCAGCGTCGCGCTGGTGAGGCCTGAGCCATTTTGCGCATCATCCCACAAAACACGGCGGAAGGCTGAGCCCTCCGCCATTTGCTCCAGCCGCGACACCGCCTTTTTATGCCGCAACAGGGATTTGGGGGTCATGATGATCAAAGGTTTACGGAAATTGCGCAGCACCTGCCGGCGCAGGATATGGAAATAATTGGCCGGCGTGGAGCAATTGGCCACCTGCATATTATCTTCGGCGCACGATTGTAGATAGCGCTCAAGGCGGGCGGAGGAATGCTCCGGCCCCTGGCCCTCATAGCCATGCGGCAGCAGCATCACCAAGCCGGACATGCGCAGCCATTTGCGCTCCCCCGAGGAGATGAATTGATCGATCACCACCTGCGCGCCATTGGTGAAATCACCAAACTGCGCTTCCCACAGCGTCAGCGTATTGGGTGCCGAAAGCGAGTAGCCATACTCAAAACCCAGCACCGCCTCTTCTGACAACGCCGAATCGATCACCTCGAAATGCGCCTGGCCCGCGCGCAGATGGTTGAGCGGCGAATACCGCTCTTCGCTGGTTTGATCGACGAAATGCGAATGGCGCTGGCTGAACGTGCCGCGGGCGCTGTCTTGGCCCGATAGGCGAACGCCAAAGCCGGCATCAAGCAAAGTGGCAAAGGCCAAATGCTCTGCCAGCGCCCAATCCACGTTTTCGCCTGACTCCACGGCCTTGCGCCGCTGCTCCAACACCCGCGCCAGCGTTTTGTGGATATCGAGCCCGGCCGGGATTTCGGTGATGCGTTGGCCCAAGCGCTTCAATGTCGCAACATCGGAGGCGGTTTGGCCTTTGCGCTCATCGTCCTCCGGCACGCCAAGGCCGCTCCATACCCCGTCTAGCCAGTCGGCCTTGTTGGCGCGATAGTCTTTGCCCGCCTCGAATTCCGCGTCGAGAAACACCTCGAATTTTTTGACGCTTGCGTCCGCCTCGGCGGCGCTGACCAGGCCCTCGCCGGCCAAGCGCTCTGCATAGATCTCCCGCGTGGGTTTGTGGGTGCGGATTCGCTTGTACATCAAAGGCTGGGTGAAGGACGGATCATCGCCCTCATTGTGGCCAAAGCGCCGATAGCAGAACACGTCGATGACGAAGTCCTTGCCAAAGGCCTGGCGGTATTCAGTGGCGACCTTGGCCGCGAACACCACCGCCTCCGGATCATCCCCATTCACGTGGAAAATCGGAGCCTGCACCATCATCGCCACATCGGAAGGATAAGGCGAAGATCGCGAAAAGCGCGGCGCGGTGGTGAAGCCGATCTGATTGTTGACGATCACGTGGATCGTGCCGCCCGTGCGGTGGCCGCGCAGGCCCGACAACGCAAAGCATTCCGCCACCACGCCCTGGCCGGCAAAAGCCGCATCGCCATGGATCAGCAAAGGCAAAACGCGCGCGCGCAGCTTGGCGAGATCTTCATCCGCCGCCCAGGTCTGCTTCGAGCCTTGCTTGGCGCGCACCTTGCCCAGGACCACGGGATTGACGATCTCCAAATGGCTGGGGTTCGGCGTCAAAGACAAATGCACCCGGTTGCCATCGAAGACGCGATCGGACGTGGCCCCCAAATGGTATTTGACATCGCCCGAGCCCATCACGTCGTCCGGCGTGGAAGATCCACCCTGGAATTCATGGAAAATGGCCCGGTAGGGCTTGGCCATCACCGCTGCGAGCACATTGAGCCGCCCCCGGTGCGCCATGCCGAGGATGATTTCCTCAACGCCCAACGCCCCGCCGCGCTTGATTATCTGCTCCAGCGCCGGAACCACCGCCTCCGCCCCATCGAGGCCAAAGCGCTTGGTGCCGGGAAACCGCTTGTGCAGGAATTTTTCGAAGGTCTCGGCCTCGGTGATCTTGTTGAGGATGGCCTTTTTGCCTTCGGGGCTGAAGCTGATCTCTTTGTCCGGTCCCTCAATGCGCGCTTGTAGCCACGCTTTCTCTGCCGGCTCGCTGATATGCATGAATTCAACGCCCAACGTGCCGCAATAGGTGCGGGTGAGCAGATCCAGCATGCCGCGCACGGTGGCGTATTCCAGGCCCAGCACGCCATCAATGAAAATGGGGCGATCCATATCCTCGGCACCAAAGCCATAGGCAGCCGCCGTCAATTCTGGCTGCGGGCCATGACTTTCTATGCCCAATGGATCGAGCTTGGCGGCCAAATGGCCGCGTGCCCGGAAAGCCCGGATCATCATCAGTGCGCGCACGCTATCGCGCGCCGCGCCGCGAATATCCGCCGCCTCGGCCGGCACGCCGGCGCTGACTGCACGCTCGGTCAAACGCTGTTCCAGCTTTTTTTCCGCCGCCGCCTTCTCGGCCACCGGCCAATTGGCATCAAACAAGGCGTTCGCCTCGCTCACCGGGGTTTGGTTGAGATCGGGCCGCGCCCAGGCTGGCCCGCGCACCGCATGGGCCGCATCGGCCGCGCCATCACCAAGCGCCGCGAAAAACGCGCGCCAGGAGGCCTCGATGCTCGCGGGATTTTCCAGATAGCGCGCGTGCATTTCCTCCACGAAATGCGCGTTCGCCCCATAGAGAAAGCTCGTCTCCAGAAAGGCTTGGTTTCGCTTGCCCGCTACCTCATCGGCCATGTCGCGCGGTTCCTATGTCTCGAGAATCTGCCATTCGTCGCCTTTCCCTACATGGGCAAGGCACCCGCCGAAAGACACGCATTGCGTGTTTTCAAAAACAACTGAGTGAGGCACCTACAATTTTACGTGGATTTACAGGCAAACGAGGGAATCAGCCCGGTGAATCGCTCGTGCAATGGCTAATGCGCAGCGCTCAAACCCAAAACGACCAAATGCCCCGAAAATGCCTTGGTTTCTCCCCCTGCCGCATAATTTATTGACAAACCGGTGTTTTTGGCGCGCTCGATGGTGCAAAAACCCGCGCGCGGCCTCCTCGAGATGCCATTTGTTACAAATGCTTTAGTTTAGGGCTTGCGTTCGGCGCGCTTCACCAATATCTGGGCTTCTAGCGTTGAGTCGCAACGCTGGACTAGGGGTAATTACATGACGAAGTTGAAGCTGGGCCTCGCCGCTGCTCTCGCGGCCAGCCTGACATTTGCAGTCGCCGCTTGCGGTCCGGCCGCGACAACCACGGAAGCCGAACCGGCTGCCGCTGTTGAAGCTGCTCCCACCGAAGCCACTCCGGCCGAAGCCGCCGTGGAAACACCTGCCGTCGATCCGGCCGCTGCCACCCCGGCAACGACCGAAGGCGCTGCTCCGGCTGCGGCTCCTGCCGCCGCGCCGGCTGCTCCTGCTCACTAATAGTCTCAAGCCCTAAAGGCTTGGATTGCGACGGGCCGCCCCTCGGGGTGGCCCGTTTGCGTTTGGCCGCTGGATCGTGCTGAAAGCCATGATCTGAGGATGAATGCGTGCCGCTGCCAGAATT
>JAKFWI010000088.1 GCA_021731965.1 Hyphomonadaceae bacterium
GTCTTGCCCACGCCCGCGCCGCCGAACAGGCCGATCTTGCCGCCTTTGGCATAGGGGCAAAGCAGATCCACGACCTTGATGCCCGTGGCCAGCATTTCCGGGACCGGCTTTTGATCCACAAAGGCCGGGGCCGGCTGGTGGATGGCGCGCTTGGTGTCCGAGACGATGGGCCCCGCCTCATCCACCGGCTCACCGATCACGTTCATGATGCGGCCCAAAGTGGATTCGCCCACCGGCACCTCGATCGGGCTGCCCGTGTCGCGCACTTCTTGCCCGCGCACCAGGCCCTCGGTCGAATCCATGGCGATGGTGCGCACGGTGTTTTCGCCCAGATGGTTCGCCACCTCCAGCACCAGCCGCACGCCCTGATTCATGGTTTCGAGGGCATTATAAATATCCGGCAGTGGGCCAGAGAATTCGACATCGACGACGGCACCGATGACTTGGGCGACTTTGCCTTTCATGGAAATGGTCATGGGACGCTGCGTGCTCCGTGCAAGCGAGAAGGATTTTCAAATCGTTGGAAATTCACGCCGCAGACACGGCGCGAGAGACCGCGCACCGGCCCGGCAGAACCAATCGCGTGCGTTTAGCGCACTTTTTGCAAAGGTCCAGACTTTTCCTGCGCGCGGATCGGTCTGCGCCGGTGTTCAGCTCGCCGCAGCGCTGCCTGCTTCCAGCGGATAGTTTTGCGGAAACAGTGCGCGCATGGTTTCTTCGTCAAAATCGCGCTTGAGCGGCAGGTTGGCACCCTTTTCCTTGGCCAAAGCCAAAGCGGGGCGCGCCACGATCCGGGCCATCCAGGCCTGCAGATTGGGATAAGGCTGCAGCGCGCCCTCGCCCAGCGCGAATTCGGCGCGCGCCACCCAGCCCCAGGCCGAGATGTCGGCGATGGTGAACACACCGCCCACCACATAATCCTTGCCCACCAAATGATCTTCCAAAACCTGGTAATGGCGCATCAGCTCGCGCCGATAGCGGTTGACCGCATATTCCTGTGGCTGCGGGGCCATGCGCCGGAAATGCACCGCTTGCCCGCTGAATGGCCCAAGGCCGCTGGCCACGAACATCAGCCATGACAGCAATTGCCCGCGATCTTCGACCGCCCCAAGAAATTTGCCATGTTTTTCCGCTAAATAAAGCAAAATCGCGGTGGAATCGAACATCGTGGTGGGGCCATCGATCAAAGCCGGCGTCTTGCCGTTGGGATTGACGGCACGGAATGGCGCGCCGTGCTGTTCGCCCTTGAAGGTATCGACCGGCACCAATTCATAAGCAACGCCCAGCTCTTCCAAGAGGAAGGCCACTTTTTCGGGGTTGGGGCCCAAGCTGAAAAACAATTTCATCATGCTCATTCCTGCTCTTCGCTGATTTCGGGATTGGACGCGGCCTCGTGGTAAAATACCTCGATCGCCCCGGTGAATTTCAAGGTCAAGGGATCGCCCTTGCGGTCACGCGCTTTGCCGGCTGCCACGCGGATCCAGCCCTCGCTGAGGCAGTATTCCTCCACATTGGTTTTTTCTTCGCCGTTAAACCGCACGCCCACCCCGCGCTCCAGCACAGCCGCATCATAATGGGGGCTTTTGGGGTTCACGGAGAGGCGGTCCGGCGGGGTATCGATCATGGCGGCTGATTTAGACCGACACCGCCGCGAAGAAAAGCCCGCTTGCTTGGGGCGCGGTTTCCCGGGTAAGCAAAGTGCCAAATTCGCCGGAGCCTAGCGCCATGGATGCCCTCCTCCACCTCGTGCAAAGCCCGGCCGCCTGGGCCGCTCTGGCCACTTTGGTGGTGCTGGAGGTCGTACTCGGCATCGACAATTTGATCTTCATCTCGGTTTTGACCAACAAATTGCCCGAAGCCCAGCGGCAAAGAGCGCGGCGGATCGGCATCGGGCTGGCGCTGGGCTTGCGCTTGCTGCTGCTTTCTACCATCGCTTTCATTGTCGGCCTCACCGCGCCGGTTTTCGATCTGGGCATTAGCGGCGCCCCCGGCCCGCATGGCGAAGCCAGCTTTGAGACGGCCTTTTCCTGGCGCGATCTCATTCTCATCGCCGGCGGGCTGTTTTTGGTGTGGAAGGCCACCAAGGAAATCCACCATGTGGTGGATCCGGCCCCGGTGAAGGATTTGCTGAACAAAAATGGCAAGGTGGCCATGAGCTTTAGCTCCGCCATCGTACAAATCCTGTTGCTGGATATGGTATTTTCCATCGATTCCATCCTCACGGCGGTGGGCATGACCGATGATGTGCCCATCATGGTGGCGGCGGTGATCGTCGCGGTGTCTGTCATGCTGCTGGCTGCCGATCCGGTGGCGGGCTTTATCAATCGCAATCCGGGCGTGATCATGCTGGCCCTCAGCTTTTTGTTGATGATCGGCATGGTGCTGATCGCCGATGGCTTCGGCGTGCACGTGCCCAAGGGCTATATCTATGCTGCGATGGCCTTTTCGGCCCTGGTCGAGGGCCTCAACATGCTGGCGCGCGCGCGGGCCAAAGGCAAAACCGGCAGTGCGCAGGAATCGCATGCCGGCGGCTAATCTTCTGATTTTACGTCATTCTTCTTCGACGATAGGGAGGCCATATAATTCCAAGCGGTGGCCAACCAGGCGATAACCCAGCCGGCGGGCAATGGCGATCTGCAGCGCCTCGATCTCGGGGTCGCAAAATTCCACCACTTGGCCGCTTTTCATATCGATCAAATGATCGTGGTGATCGGTGGGTGTTTCCTCATACCGGGAGCGGCCATCCAAGAAATCATGGCGCATCAGAATGCCCGCCTCCTCGAACAGGCGCACGGTGCGGTAAACCGTGGCAATGGAGATATTGGCATCCTGCGCCGAGGCGCGCCGATAGACCTCCTCGACATCGGGATGATCCTTGGCCGTCGAGAGCACACGCGCAATGACACGGCGCTGATCCGTCATGCGCATGCCCTTCTCGACGCAGAGCTGTTCGATACGATCCAAAGCCTGCTCCTTCGCTCTCCTGCGCAAAGCTAGCCAAGCGCGCGGCGAAGCACCAGTGCATCGATTGGCCCATCGGGGCCAGGATAATACTGTTGGCGCAGGTTGGCGGAAGCATTTTTTCCCGCTTGGATTTCTCCGTCAAAGTTCGTATACTACGAACCATGCGTACACCCAAAGCCGATTTGACCGAATTGCCCCAGAGGCAAATCACCGCCAAGGACATGCAGCGCCAGCCGGCGGTTTTTCAGCGCCGGGCGTTGCAGGAGCCACTGACCATCACCTCCCATGGTGAGCCCACCATCATCGCGATGTCGGTTGATGAATATCGCCGGCTGCAGGCGCGCGCGCGCAGCGCCTTGCGCGTGGAGCAGCTCAGCGACACGGATTTGGCTGCGATTGCAGCAGCTCAGCCCGCAGATGAATGCCATTCCTTCGGCGAAGAGGACCGGCAGGATTGATCGGGTTTCCCGCGCCAAAACCCGGTCAAGTCATCCGCTATGCCTATTTGTGGCGCACACAGGCCGATGCCGGCCAAGAAGAAGGCCTGAAAACTCGGCCAAGCGTTGTCGTGCTGGTCACGCAGTTTCAGGACAATCATTGCCGCGTCATCGTCGCGCCAATCACCCACAGCCCTCCCCATGACCCACTCGATGCCATCGCGCTCACTGGTTTAACCTGCGCAAGACTCGGCCTGGATGCGTCGCCGCAATGGATCATGGCCTCAGAAGTAAACGCTTTCATTTGGCCGGGCCCCGATCTTCGGCCCCTGCCTGGACGTGGCGGTGCAAGCGTGCTGATGGGCTATCTGCCGGCCAACACGTTTTTGCGCTTAACCGCGCGGATCAGCGAATTGGGCCAGCAGCGCAGGCTGAGGCCCGTGCCACGAACGGGCGACGAATAGTTTGACCAAAACCCGCGATCAGCCAAGCGCGCGGCGAAGCACCAGTGCATCGATTGGCCCATCGGGGCCAGGATAATACTGTTTGCGCCGGCCGGCGGGCGAAAACCCAAGGCCGGCATAGAGGGCCCTGGCCGCCAGATTGGTTTGCGCCACTTCCAAGAACAGCGCCCCGGCCCCCAAAGCCGCCGCCAGCACCAGGATTTCCTGGACCAGGGCCCGGCCCGCGCCCATGCGCCGCAAGGATGCCAACGTGGCGAGGGTCAAGATTTCGGCCTCCCCGGCCTGGGCCCAGGCCAACGCCATACAGCCTGGCTGAG
>JAKFWI010000081.1 GCA_021731965.1 Hyphomonadaceae bacterium
AATCTGCAAATCCAAAAACGAGTTCCCTAGAACTGCCCGCTTCGTTCTATTTTCAGTCATCATGAACGACCTTTGTCTGATTTTGGCTGACATCAATCAGAAGTTGCAGGATTAAAATTTCAGCCCGGTCTGGCAATAAGCGTGACGCCAGGGCCCCATCCCGGTTGACGATACGAAAGCCTGTTTAGAAAAGCACTTTTGATGCCATTTGGATGAACCTAGCCCGTCTTACTCACGATAACCGCGATCGTCACGGCGGCGCTTATCGTGAATAGGACGGGTTAACTTGAGTGACGGCCCCAGCGCCACGATACCGCTATTGCTACGGTTTTTCAAGACGTTAGTAATTGGGTTGACCGCTGGTTTACGCTGGAACATGCGTTGAGGGAGAAATCGGGAGCGCATGCTTCAATCGCAAGACCGGCGCCAGAAAAGTCAAGCTTGCGGCCAAGCGATCCGCCGGCAGCCAGCGCGCCAGCATCAAGGCGGGCTTGGTGGCGTAAACAAGGGTTGGCGGCGCGCAGCTCGGCATCGATCAGGGGCATGGGGGCAGCTTCGTCGAAATGGGGGTAGGTTGTCGCCAAGATTTCCCCAATTTTGGATGTACCCGAACCAAAGCTGACCCAGCTTGGCGCACAAAACCCACCGCAGCCTTTGGTGTTCTTGGGTCAGGCCCGGTCAATTTGAGCGAAAATGGCGGACAGGGAGGGATTCGAACCCTCGGTAGAGTTTCCCCTACACTCGCGTTCCAGGCGAGCACCTTAAGCCACTCGGCCACCTGTCCGGGAGGGGCGGACTATACAGAGCTGCGCGCGCCAATCAACGCCTGCGTGAACACCCTTTTGCAAGGTGCTTCGGGCCCTTACTTATCCGCCAAAGGAGCTTCCATCCATGTTGTTCGCATCCAAAAAAACCCAAATGGTCGCCAAAGAAGAGGCTTTGCCCGGCAGCAGCCTGCCGATCCAGACCGCCGAGCGCCATTATGTCAACAAGCAGCCCATCACCGGGCCTTTGCCGCACGGCCTGGAAGAGGCGTTTTTCGCTTTGGGGTGTTTTTGGGGGGCTGAGCGCAAATTCTGGCAGACCCCAGGCGTGGTGTTCACCGCCGTAGGCTATCAGGGCGGCTTCACCCCCAATCCCACCTATGAGCAAGTGTGCAGCGGCCGCACCGGCCATACCGAAATCGTGCGCGTCGTCTTTGATCCGCTAAAGACCAGCTTCACCAAGCTGCTGGCGGTGTTCTGGGAAAGCCATGATCCCACCCAAGGCATGCGCCAGGGCAATGATCTGGGCACGCAATATCGCTCGGCCATCTATGCGGCCAATCCGCAGCAATTGATCGCGGCGCAGGAATCCAAGCGCGTCTATGAGGCGGCGCTGCGGGCCAAGGGCTTTGGGGCCATCACCACGGAAATCGCGCCGGCCGGCCCGTTTTATTATGCCGAAGATTATCACCAGCAATATCTGGCCAAAAATCCCGGCGGCTATTGCGGCATTGGCGGCACGGGCGTGGCCTGCCCGATCGGATTGGGCGTGACCGCCTGAAAGCGCGGTCTTGGTGGCGGCACCCTATTCGGTGCCGCCGCTCAATAGCCGATCTTGCTCAATTCCGCGGTGAGTTCGGGAATGGCGACTTTATAATCCGCCACCAAGCCATAATCGGCGATCTGGAAGATCGGGGCCTCTTCATCCTTGTTGATGGCCACGATGACTTTGCTGTCCTTCATGCCAGCCAAATGCTGGATGGCCCCGGAAATCCCAATGGCCACGTACAGCTCCGGCGCGACGACCTTGCCCGTCTGGCCCACCTGGTAATCATTGGGGGCATAGCCGGCATCCACAGCGGCGCGGCTGGCCCCAACGGCGGCCCCAAGCTTGTCGGCCAAGGGTTCGATGACCGAGCGGAATTCATCGGCAGAGCCGAGCGCGCGCCCGCCGGACACCACGCGCTTGGCCCCGGCCAGTTCGGGCCGATCCGATTTGGCCAGCTCCTCGGAGACGAAAGCCGATTTGAACGGCCCGCCGGGGGTGGCGATCGCCTCGATCGGCGCAGCGCCGCCGCCCGCCACCGGCTTGAAGGCCGTCGGCTGCACCGTCAGCACCTTCTTGCTTTCCAGAGATTCCACCGTCAGCAACGCGTTGCCGGCATAGATCGGGCGCACAAATTGCGTGGGGGACAAGACCTGGATGACGCTGGAAAGCTGCATCACATCGAGCTTGGCGGCGATGCGCGGCGCGGAATTCTTGCCATTGGTATCGGCCGCGAACAGCACGGCGTCATAGCCGGCCATCAGCGGCACGATGAGCGCCTCCATGGGCTCGGCCATTTGCTTAGCCAAGGTGGCACCATCCGCGCTCAACACCTTGCGCACGCCGGCGAGCTGGGCCGCAGCCGCGCAGGGGCCTTGAGCGTTATGGCCGGCCACCAGCACATCGACATCGGGGCTGATGGCCAAAGCGGCGGTGAGCACTTTGGCTGTCGCCTCTTTCAGACTGCTGTTATCATGGGCTGCGACAACAAGGACGGCCATCAGAGCACTCCCGCTTCATTCTTGAGTTTATCGACCAATTCGGCCGTCGTCTTGACCTTCACGCCCCCGGCGCGCTTTGGCGGCTCCGCGACCTTGAGTACTTTCAGGCGCGGGGCGACATCTACGCCGTAATCACCGGGCGCTTTCATATCGATCGGCTTTTTGCGCGCCTTCATAATATTGGGCAAAGAGGCATAGCGCGGCTCATTGAGGCGCAGATCCACGGTAATAATGGCCGGCAGATCCACCGCCACGCTCATCAGCCCGCCATCGACCTCGCGCACCACCACGGCCTGGCGGCCCTCGACGGTCACACGATAGGCGAAGGTGGCCTGCGGCCAATCCAGCAAAGCGGCCAGCATCTGGCCCGTCTGGTTGCAATCGTCATCGATGGCCTGCTTGCCGAGGAAGACCAATTCGGGTGCCTCGGCGGCGATGACCGCTTTCAGCAGCTTGGCCACGGCCAGCGGCTCCACGTCATGATCCACTTTGATCAAAATCCCGCGATCGGCCCCCATGGCCAAAGCGGTGCGCAGGGTTTCTTGCGCCTGTTCGGGCCCGATGGACACGGCCACGATCTCCGTGGCGATGCCTTTTTCCTTCAGGCGCACGGCTTCTTCGACCGCGATCTCATCGAAAGGGTTCATCGACATCTTCAAATTCGTCAAATCGACGCCGCTGGAATCGGGCCGCACCCGAACCTTGAGATTGTAATCGAGCACCCGCTTGATGGGCGTGAGGATTTTCATCAGCAATTTCCCTGTCGTCGATCTGGGCCTGAGGGGACGCGGCCTACCCGCTGCTGTAGCGGCGCGGGGGGCGTAAGGTCAACTTGGGCCCGTGGGATTTTGCGCTTGCGGTGCCCGCGAACCGGCTGGCAATGTCCGGCGAGGCGCAATAGGCTCGGCTTAACACTTGGCGTACTTCGCGCCACAAGGGGCAAGCCAACATGTCCGATTCACCCTCAGATCCCCCGAAATTCCCGCCAGAGGGCGCAAAAGCCGCCAACAAGCCCGCGCGGACCGCTTTGGATCGCCGCAGCCTGCTGACGGGGGCAGCGGCGGGTGCCGCCAGCGTGGGGGCCGCCGCCTTCGCCGCCGCCAAGCTGCAAGAGGCCGCCAGGCCCTATCGCACGCCGGCCGCGGTCGCGCCCGGCCAGCCGGCCCAGATCGGGGAAAGCTTTCAGGATTCGCGCCCCGCCGCGACGATCGTGCCCACCGCCCCCAAGGGCGCGCCCAATATCGTCGTGATCGTCATGGACGATGTCGGCTTCAGCGATTTGGGCAGTTATGGCGGGGAAATCCGTACCCCGGCGCTGGACGCGCTGGCGGCCAAGGGCTTGCGCTACGTCAATTTCCGCACCTGCGCCATGTGCTCCCCCACGCGTGCGGCGCTGCAAACCGGGCTCAATCACCATTCCGCCGGCATGGGCTGGCTGGCCGATGTCGATTCCGGCTATCCGGGCTATCGCGGCGATTTGACGCAAGACGCCGCCACCCTGGCGGAGACGCTGCAAAGCCAAGGCTGGTCCACGTTTCTATGCGGCAAATGGCATCTCAATTATGTTGGCTCCAACGGGGCGAACGGGCCCTATCGCAATTGGCCAACAAGCCGGGGTTTTGAGCGCGCCTAT
>JAKFWI010000133.1 GCA_021731965.1 Hyphomonadaceae bacterium
GTCCGTGATCCACCTTGATCAGCCCTGTAATCATGTAAAAGCAGGTGGTTTTGCCTGCCCCGTTGGGGCCGAGCAAGCCGACGATTTCCCCGCGCCCCAAGGACAAGCTGACATTCTTCACCACTTGGCGGCGGCGGAATGACTTGCCGATGGAAACGGCGGCCAGCCCGGCCCCGAGGGCGTTGGCTGGCATTTGAAGCGTACGGCTGGCTTGGCCAGTGATGGTCATGATCGGGCTGCTCGCCTAAGATTTGATGAATTGGCTGTCATTACGGTGTTGGCGGCGCAGCAGGATTGACCTTTTGCGGGTTGATCCGGCCCTGCACGCGCTTTCCTGGCACCTTGCCAGGGTTGAAGCGGGCGGCCCCGCTGGAAATTTCCATGATGAGGATCTCCCCGCGGGTGAGATTGTCGCGGTTCGCCGCCACCACATTGCCTGTGAAGGTTACGGTGTCGATCTTGGTCTCGTAGACCGCCACGTCCCCCCGGACGGTCTGGCCGGAGCGCACATAATGCACATCGCCCTCAGCGACGATGCGGTCAATATCACCAGGTGCCACAGAATTGGCGCCGCCAGTACTTTGCCCGGACAGGTAAATGCTTAACTTGTTGGCCTGTAGGCGGGCATCATCTTGCGTAATGTCAACATTACCACTTAAAACCAGGATGTTTTGTGTGTCCTGATACTCCAGCAAATCAGCGCTGTAGTCGATGGGGCCGCCGTCACGGCTCAATTGAGCCTGGGCCGATGGCGCGCCGAGGACGAGCAAGCACAGCACGCCCGCCAGTGCCGCCCAGAGACGCGTAAAAAGCGTCGGGCGCGCGCCCGCTGCCACTTGCACTGAGCTGCGAGTTTCCCGCGTGCGTGTGCTCATTTGCGTTTTCTCTCTTGCTTAATGACGCCGCGCACGTTGCCGCGCAGCACAAAGCGCCCCTCGAGGTTGAAAACTTCGTAGGCCTCGGCGCGGACACTGCCAAGGGGGCCTTCGCCGGTCATCCCCTGATTGCCACGCGCGACATTGGCGGAGGTATCGATTTCCGCGACGGGGGAGAAAAATTGGTTGCCGCGATCATCTTTCAGCACCACGCCCCCGCGCAGCACCAAGCGGTTGCGCGTATTGTCATAATCGCCTTCCGGCGAACCGAGGCTTTGCTTGTTGGCGTTTTCAAAGACGGGCTTGCGCAATGCGATCGGGCCTTCGTCTCCAGCGCTGCGCACAGCGCTTTCGGCGGAAACGGAAAATTCTCGCCCTTGGGCGTCTCTCCCCAAAAACCGTGGCCGCAGCAACGCGATGGCCTCTTCGGTTTCAACGCGCTGCGTAACCGAGAGGCGTTCGGTGATGGAGTGCACGATGGCGAACACGATCACCGAGCCTCCGCTCAGCGCCGACAGCGCGATGAAGGCCGTGCGCGCCCACCGCAATTGGCGGGCCTGCGTGCGTGCGCGCGACAACGAGACATGGCGCGTTTGCGCCCACGCTGCAGGATCATGCGCACTGAAGCCAGCGCGCTCGGGGCCTGAGCGTTCCGGGTCCAGCCGCTCGGGGCGCGTGGTCTCCGGAGGTGGCGAGAGGGCGGCCGGCTTAGTCATTATCCTCTTGTTGTGGAGTTTCGCGGCGCAAACAAGTCATGTCCCTGTGGCGAGGCCGCAGCGTGCAGCCGAAACATGGCAATGTCTTAGCCGGTGTGCGCAAAGATATCCATATCGGGCCAGCCGGCCAGATCGAGCAAAGCGCGGGTGGGCAGGAAATCGAAGCAGGCCTGCGCCAGCTGGGTGCGCCCCTCTCGGGCCAGTATGGCATCCAGGCGCTCGCGCAGCGCGTGCAAATGCAGCACATCGGCAGCGGCATAGAGCAATTGACTGTCTGTCAGCTGATCGGCACCCCAGTCGGAGCTTTGCTGCTCCTTAGAGACCTCCCGGCCGAGCAATTCCTTGACCACGTCGCGCAAACCGTGGCGATCGGTATAGGTGCGCGCCAGTTTGGAGGCCACTTTCGTGCAATAAATCGGAGCCATCAGCACGCCAAGATGGCGCTGGATCATGGCCAAATCAAAGCGGGCAAAATGCAGGATTTTGAGAAGGGCGGGATCGGCCAGCAGCCCAATGAGGCGCGCAGGCGGCGCAGCCCCCGGCAGAATTTGCACGAGGTGGATTTCGTCGCCGCCATCGCTGAGTTGCACCAGGCATAAGCGATCGCGCTGCGGATCCAGGCCCATGGCCTCCGTATCGATGGCCACAAGGCCCGAAAAGCGCACGTCTTCGGGCAGATCCTGCCGGTGCAAATACACCGAAACCGCGCGCCCTTCGCTGCTCAAACTCAATCGGCGTGTCATGCCCGCTTTCCTATCGGGCGGCCCCTTGCCGATGCCCTTCGCCAAGACATAGGCGCTCGCGCGGCTGGTGCCAAACTGGAAATCGGCCAAGTTGGGGGCGCGATCACGCGATCCGCCTCCAGCTTGGCCCGCGCCGTGCGGAGGATCAGAACTTGTAGCGCGTCGTCACGCCGAATGTGCGCGGCTGATTGGTCGAGAAGGCCAGCCGGGCCCGCCCGCCGCGCTCGCGGTCGAAGGCCAATTGGGCATTCTCATCAATCAGATTGTTGATGTAGAAAATCACGCTGACGCGGTTGGGGAAATCCAGGCCCGCGCTGAGATTGACCAGCTGATAGCTATCCAGCTCCAGATCGAGAACGGTCGCGTTGTTGCCGCTCGCTCCGCCGAAAGGCAGATCGGAAACGAAGGCGCGCGGGTTATCGACCTGATCGCTGGGCTGGGTATAGCGCGTGCCCACATGCTGCAGCGAGGCCGAGACATAGGCTTCGATTTGTTTGGCGATGGTGAAGTTATAGGCCACGTTGGCGGACAATTGGAAATTGGGCACGGAGGCCAGGCGATTGCCGTTTTGGATGCCGCCCAGCACGTCATTATTGGGGCCGCCGCGCACGGTGGAATCAAATTCCGATTGCACCAGGCTGCCGGAAAGCCCCAAATCCAGGCCGCGCCAGGGTTGGGCCTTGATTTCCCATTCCACCCCAACGGTGTGGGCCTTCGGCACGTTGAAGGAAATGCGCGAGGAGCAGCTGCCGGCATCAAGCGTGACCTGCAAATCGCTGATATCGGTATAGAAGGCGGCGGAATTGAACGTCAGGCCCGGGCGGCGCGCCTTGAAGCCCACTTCGTAATTCCACAGGGTTTCATCATCATAGGTTTGAAAGCCGCCAAAAGTGGCCAAATCCGAGCCCTGGCACAATGGCACGTTCAATGGATCATTGACCCCGCCCAGGCGGAAGCCGCGCGATGCCTGCGCGTTCACGGTGAAATCCTCGGCCAGCTCATAGCTGAGCAAGAAACGCGGGGTGAAGCCGTTGGAGCGCGTCGTATCGCGCCGGCCGGTATCGCCATTGGCGAACAGCCCGCCGGAGGTGATCGTGCGGTCCTCCCGGAAGGTGTAATAGCGGCCGCCGGCGGTAAATTTCAGGCCGTCAAGGATCTCATAGCTGGCCTCGCCAAAGCCCGCTATCTGGCGGATATCATAGGGTAATTGCGAGTTGAAGGGCGAATCCACGTCAAAGCCATTGGCCACCGCGCGCGATGTGCCGGCCCCCAAAACGGCATCGGTAAAGGCATCATAGCCAGGTGTTGGCAGCGTCTGCTGGTAATTGCGATCGACCGTGGAATAGAAGGCCCCAAACACCCATTGGAACGGCCCGCTGCCCGTGGAGGCAAAGCGCAATTCCTGGGTAAACTGATAAAGCCGGGTGGCATCCAGCAGATTGGATGGCAAAAGCACGCCCGCGGCCGGGAAGCCCAAATCCACGCTGACGCTGCCGGTCAAGGCGCTGGCGTCCCGACCGACGAGAATATCGCGATTGGTATAGCTGGACACCGCTGTCGCCTCGACTGGCCCCAGATCCACATTGACCGTTGCATCAGCGATGATGGTTTCGTCGCTGAACTCTTCACGCAGCAGCAGGAATTGCTGGCGCTCACCAAAAGTCACCGCCGGGCGCGTGGTGGTGAAGGGGTTGGCGAATAGGTTGAACACCTCTTCGCGGTTGAAGCCGTTATATTGCTGCCTCTGGTAGATGGCGCGCGGCGTAATCGTCAGCCATTCGGTGGGCTTCAGGGTGAAAGCCAGGCGCCCGCCAT
>JAKFWI010000034.1 GCA_021731965.1 Hyphomonadaceae bacterium
GCATAGCCGCAACGCCCCCACCCAGCTCATGAAAAGCCTCGGCTATGGGCGCGGCTACGCGTACGATCATGACAGCCCGGGGGGATTCTCGGGTCAAAGCTATTTTCCGGATGAAATGCCCCGCCAAACCTTTTACCAGCCTACCGATCGCGGCAATGAGGCGCGTATCCAAGAACGCCTTGCGGCCTATGCGCGCGCGCGCCAGGAAGCGGGGGGCACGTGATCCAGCGCCTTGATCTGCTGTTTCAAGATACGCGCGTGGTGGGCGTCAACAAGCCCGCGGGCCTTGCCGTGCAGGGCGGCGCAGGCATCGACGAGAGCCTCGAGGATCAATTGCAGCAATTGGCGCGCCCTGGCCGCAAGATCCGGCTGGTGCACCGGCTCGATCGCGATACCAGCGGCGTGCTGATCGCCGCCAAAACCCAGCCGGCCGCGGCCTTTCTTTCCGCGGCTTTTGCTGATCGCGCGGTACACAAAACCTATCTGGCTGTGGTCTGCGCTGGCCCACCCCATCCCGCCGAAGGGGAAATCACCGCGCCCTTGATCAAGGCGCGCGGCAAGATCGATGTGATGAAGCTGGCCCAGCCCGGCGAGGCCGGCGCGCAGGAGGCGTTGACCCGCTATCGCACCGTGCAGGTGGTCACCGGGGCAGCGTTGCTGGCCCTTGAGCCCGTCACCGGGCGGATGCACCAATTGCGGGCGCATTTGGCCTCGATCGGCTGCCCCATCGCTGGGGATGGCAAATATGGCGGGCTGTTTCGCTTGGGTAACGTGGCGATCGCGCGCTTGATGCTGCATGCGGTGCGGCTGGATGCCCCCCATCCCGAGGGCGCGCGGCTGTGCATCGAGGCCCCCCTGCCGGAGGATTTTCTGCGTATCCTGGCGGCGCTGGGGTTGGACGCACCCCTTATGGCACAAGAGGCGTTCGCGCGATGAAGAATCACGCACAGGCAGGGCGGTGGCGCGCGTGGTGAAGGCCGTGGAAACCCTGGAGGTTGGCGCCGACGAGGGCGACGTGCGCGTCGATCGCTGGCTGCGGCGGCGCTTTCCTCAGCTTAGCCAGGGGGTGATCGAAAAGCTGGTGCGTACCGGGCAAGTTCGGGTGGATGGGGCGCGAGTGAAAGCCAATGATCGCCTGATTGGCGGACAATTGGTGCGCATCCCGCCGCTGCCGGAGCCGCCAGAGCGCGCGCCGGAAGCGGGCCTCTCCGCCAAGGATGAGGCCTTTGTCAAAAGCCTTGTCATCCATCGCGACGGTGACGTCATCGCCCTGAACAAGCCTTCGGGCCTGGCGGTGCAAGGCGGGGCGAAAACCGGGCGCCATTTGGATTCCCTGCTGGACGGCCTCAAATTCGAGCGCGAAGAGCGGCCCAAATTGGTGCATCGTCTGGACAAGGACACGTCCGGCGTGTTGCTGCTGGCGCGCCACCCGCGGGCGGCGGCGTTTTTGACCAAATCCTTCCGCTCCCGCGAGACGCAGAAGGTCTATTGGGCGGTGGTGCTGGGCTGCCCGCGTCCATCCATGGGCGAGATCCGCGGCTGGCTGAAAAAGGCTGGCGGCGCAAAAGAATCCGATCATGAACTGATCCGCACTGCCGCCCATGGCGAAGAAGGGGCGCTGTTTGCCATCACCGATTACGCGATGATTTCAGAGGCGTTTCCGCGCTTGGCCTGGCTGGCCCTCAAGCCTGTCACCGGGCGCACGCATCAATTGCGCTTTCACATGGCGGGGCTGGGCAATGCCATTTTGGGGGACGGCAAATACACCTGCGCGCTGGAGCGCCCGGGGGAGCTTTCGCGCCAGCTGCATTTGCACGCCCGCGCTGTGGAAACGCCTCACCCGAATGGCTCTCTGCTGCGCGTGATCGCGCCTTTGCCCAGCCATATGGAAGAGACCTTCGCCGCGCTCGGATTCGAGAAAGGCGATGCGAAAAACCCCTTCGCGGTTTTCGGGGGATGAGAGCGGTGGCTGACGAATATGCGGTGCCGGCGTGAATAGAAAATTCGCCATTTTCGATCTTGACGGCACGCTGGTGGATAGCCGCGCTTCGATCAGCGAGGCTATGGCCTCGGCCTTTACCAGCCTGGATCGCCCGCCGCCAAGCTATGACGCCACGCGCCGCATTGTGGGCTTGTCGCTGGAGCCGGCCATCCAAGCGCTGGCACCAGATTTGCCGCGAGAGGATTATGGCCGCCTGGCCGAGGGCTATAAGCAGGCCTTTTTGCGCCAGCGCTTGGAGGGCCGCCATGAGGCGCTTTATCCCGGCGCGCGGGAGCTGGTTACACGCATGCGCGCGGCTGGCTGGCGGCTGGGCATCGCCACCGGCAAAGCCCGTCGCGGCGTTGAGCATTTCTTGCAAACGCATGGCTTTGCTGACGATTTCGAGTGCGCGTTTTGCGCCGATGATGGGCCGGGCAAACCCGATCCGCATATGCTGCAGCTCAATTTGGCGGCCCTGTCCGTGAGCCCAGCGCAGGCGGTGATGATCGGCGACACCAGTTTTGACATGGCCATGGCGCGCGCGGCGGGCGTTTATGCTCAGGGCGTGGCCTGGGGATTCCACACAACGGAAGAAATGTTGGCGGCCGGTGCCCATCACGTGGCCGGGGCCTTCGATGTGCTGGAGGCGCAATTGCTGGCGCGGGTGCCGGCATAATGGCCAGTGCGCATCAAAGCCTGTTCGCCCACGCTTTGCCCGAACCTGCGCCCGATGGCGGCGGCTTTGTGGTGGTGTTGGATGGCAGCGCTTTGTGCACGCCCGGACGGCTGCGCTTGAAACTGCCAACGCGGGCTTTGGCGCAGGCCATTGCCGGCGAATGGGCGGCGCAAACAACGCGCATTGACCCTTTATCCATGCCCCTGACGCGCCTTGCCAATGTGGCGATCGAGCGCACGCCGGCCGCGCGGCCGGCTTTGGCCCAGCACATTCAGCGCTATGGCGAAACCGATCTTCTCCACCACCGGGCCGATAGCCCCGAAGGCTTGGTGCGCCGCCTAGCGGATGCCTGGGATCCCATTCTGGATTGGGGCGAAAGCGCTCTGGGCCTGCGTTTTGCGGTCGTGCAGGGGGTGATGGCCCCGCCGCGGGACGCCTCCCTGCTGGCCGCGCGGGCTTTGGCGTTGGACGATTTCCGCCTGACCGGCTTGGCGCATGGGGCCAGCGTGTTCGGCTCGGCTTGGCTGGCCTTTGCCTTGCTGCTGGGCCGCGTCGATGCCGCGGACGCCGTGCGTTTGTGCCGGATCGATGAGGATTTCCAGGAAGAGCGCTGGGGCCAGGATGCGCAAAGCCAAGCGGCAAAGCGCGCCCAAGAGGCTGATGCCGCGGCGCTGGGCCGTTTTTTTGCATTGCTGGACGCGGCGGACGCGGCGCTTTAGGTAGACCTACCCCTTTTCAGTCAACGGATCCATGCCTCATGAAAACCGTCTTGGAAGAACTTGAGCGGCGCAGAGCGGCGGCACGCGCCGGCGGCGGCGAAAAGCGGGTGGCGGCCCAGCACGCCAAGGGCAAGCTTTCCGCGCGCGAGCGCCTGGCGCTGCTGCTGGACGAGGCCTCGTTCGAAGAATTTGACATGTTCGTTGAGCATCGCTGCGCCGAGTTCGGCATGGCCGATCAGCGCATTCCCGGCGATGGGGTGGTCACTGGCTGGGGCACCATCAATGGCCGCCTGGTTTACGTGTTTTCCAAGGATTTCACGGTGTTCGGCGGCTCTCTTTCCATGGCCCATGCCGAAAAAATCGTGAAGGTGCAGGACATGGCCATCCAGAATGGCGCGCCGATCATCGGCCTGTTCGATGCGGGCGGGGCGCGCATCCAAGAGGGCGTCGATAGCCTGGCGGGCTATGCCGACATCTTCATGAAAAACATCCTGGCCTCGGGCGTCGTGCCACAGATCAGCGTGATCATGGGACCGTGCGCGGGCGGGGATGTTTATTCCCCGGCGATGACGGATTTCATCTTCATGGTGCGCGGCACCAGTTACATGTATGTGACCGGCCCGGATGTGGTGAAAACCGTTACCAATGAAACGGTGACGCACGAGGAATTGGGCGGCGCGCGCGTGCATGCCGTGAAATCGGGGGTGGCGGAGGGGGCCTTCGATAACGATTTTGAGGCCATGCTGCAAACA
>JAKFWI010000031.1 GCA_021731965.1 Hyphomonadaceae bacterium
ACCAATCTGCATGGGCAAGAGCCCGAATTGGGCTATTGGCTGGGCCAGCCCTTTTGGGGCCAACGCTTGATGAGCGAAGCGGCGCAGGCGGTGGTTGAGGCGTTTTTTGCGCGCACGGCCCATCCGCACCTATATTCCGGGGCCTTTGAGGGCAATGACGCCTCTTTGCGCATCCAAGCCGCCCTTGGATTTACCGAAACGGGCCTGGGCCGGCGCTGGTGCATGGCCAGGGGCGAGGATTTTTCCCACCATTTCACCGTGTTGGAACGCAGCGATTGGGTTAAGCGCCGCGCGCGCGATCAAACTGATCCTGCGTGATCGCGTTCACTCATCCAGCTGTGCCCGGAAAAAGGCCAGGATCTCTTGAACGGCGGAATGTGTCGGCTGGCCCGCCTCGTTGATCAAATGGTTGGTGACAACGCTGTGCGGCTGTTTCAGCGGCGAATCGGGATTGGCAGCGCTGTCTGGCAAGGTGCGGCCCAAAAAGCGTGGCCCCAGCGCCTTTTCCAGCGCCGTAAAGCGTGCCGCCGGGCAGAGGCTATCGCCCTCAAACCGGTAAGCCAGCAGCGTCAAATCCTCGCTCTCCAGGCGCGCGCGCACCTGCGCCACATCGGCGCGGCTGGCATGCAGCGCGCCGGGCCCACCGATCGCCGGCAAGGAAGGCTGGCACAAGACCGGGGCGCGCACGGCCGGCTCCAGCATCATGGTCAGCGCGAAATTGCCGGTGATGCACATGCCCAGAGCCCCTATTCCGCGCCCGCCGCACGCGCCATGCACCAAAACGGCCAGCGCGCGCAGCCAATCCACGATCGGGCTGGCGCGATTGGCAGCCATCAGCGAAAACTCGCGGCTGATGCACATGCGCAGCGTCTGGCCCAGCATATAGGCTGGGCTGAAGGGCCGGCCCGGCTCCCCGAACAAAAGGGGCATGTAGACGCTAAAGCCCGCATCGCGCACCATCCGGGCGAAGGCGGCCACTTGCGGCGTGATACCGGGCATTTCGTGCATGATGATCACGCCGGGGCCCGTTCCCGCCACGAACACATCGCGCGTCTGCGCCAGCACGGTGACGCTGCGACGCTCAAAATCGACCAAATCGTCAAAGCCCGCTTGCATCTGCACCCCTTCCGCGCCCATGTCGCCGGGCAGCAGTATAGCCAGTTTCTCAGCGCCCATGAAATTTCTTGATCAAGCCAAAATCTATATCCGCTCCGGCGATGGCGGCGGCGGCGCGGTCTCGTTCCGGCGTGAGAAATTCATCGAATATGGTGGCCCCGATGGCGGCGACGGCGGGCGCGGCGGCGATGTCTGGATCGAAGCGGTCAACGGCCTCAACACCCTGATCGATTTCCGCTACCAGCAGCATTATAAGGGGGCCACCGGCGGCCATGGCATGGGCCAAAACCGTCACGGGGCCGATGGTGAGGACGCCCTGCTGCGCGTGCCGGTGGGCACCCAAGTGCTGGACGAGGACAAGGAAACGGTGCTGGCGGATCTTACCCTGGAGGGCCAACGCGTGTTGCTGGCCCGCGGCGGCAATGGCGGATTTGGCAACACCCAGTTCAAAAGCTCGATCACCCAGGCCCCGCGCCGCGCCAATCCTGGCTTGCCAGGGGAAGAGCGGGTGTTGTGGCTGCGCCTCAAGCTGATCGCCGATGCGGGGATTATCGGCCTGCCCAATGCCGGCAAATCCACGTTTTTGCGCTCCGTATCCAAAGCCGAGCCGAAAGTGGCGGCCTACCCCTTCACCACTTTGCATCCCCATCTGGGAGTGGTGGAAATCTCGGCGGGGGAGCGCTTCATTCTGGCCGATATCCCCGGTTTGATTGAGGGAGCGGCCGAGGGCGCCGGGCTGGGCACGCGCTTTTTGGGCCATGTCGAGCGCTGCGCCGCTTTGTTGCATCTGGTGGATGCCACCGAAGAGCGTGTGGGCGCAGCCTATCGCATTGTCCGGCGCGAACTGGCGGCCTACGGCGAGGGCCTGGTCGATAAGCCGGAAATCGTGGCGCTCAACAAAATCGATGCGCTGACGCCGGATGTGATCCGCACCAAGCGCGCCACCTTGCGCAAGGCCTGCGGCAAGCCTGTTCTGTTGGTTTCTGGCGTCTCGCGCGCCGGCTTAACCGAAGCCCTGCGCGCGGTGCTCGCCCAGGTGCGGGCCCAGCGCGGCGAGAGCGAAGAAGGCGCACACCCGCCCTCTTTCGGCTGGGAACCGTGAAGCCATCCCGATCAAGCTGATGATGCTTGATCGGGATTGGCCGCTTCCCCTTAGGCGAGATCGAAGCGATCGAGCGACATGACCTTGTGCCAGGCCGCCGCGAAATCGCGCACGAAGGCCTGCTGCCCATCTTGGCAGGCATAGACTTCCGCGAGCGCGCGCAGCTGGGAGTTGGAGCCGAACACGAGATCGACCACGCTGCCGGTCCATTTCAAGGCACCGCTGGCGCGATCATGGCCCTCCAGCACGCCGTCTTGGCTGGCGGACTTCTGCCATTTGGTGCCCATGTCCAATAGATTCACGAAGAAATCATTGGTCAGCACCCCCGGCCGCTTGGTGAACACGCCATGCTGTGCTTGTCCAACATTGGCATTCAGCACGCGCAGACCGCCGATCAAAACGGTCATTTCCGGGGCGGTCAGCGTCAGCAGATTGGCGCGATCAACCAGGGATTCAGCCGGTTGGCCGCGATGGCCCGCTTGCAGATAATTGCGAAAGCCATCGGCTTTCGGCTCCAGCACGGCGAAGCTTTCGGCATCGGTCTGCTCGGGCAAGGCATCGGTGCGCCCCGGCGCGAAGGGGATTTTCACCGCCTGCCCCGCCTTTTGGGCCGCATCCTCGACCGCCGCGCAGCCGCCCAGCACGATCAGATCGGCCAGAGAAACCTTGTGGGTGCTGGAGGCCGCGTTGAAATCGTGTTGGATCCCTTCGAGCACGCCGAGCACCTTGGCCAGCTCCGCTGGCTGGTTGACCTCCCAATCCTTTTGCGGGCTGAGCCGGATGCGTGCACCATTGGCTCCGCCGCGCTTATCGCTGCCACGGAAGGTGGAGGCGGACGCCCAAGCCGTGCTCACCAATTGCGCGGTGGATAGGCCAGAGGCCAGAATTTTGGCCTTCAGCGCCGCGATTTCCAGATCCCCGATCAAGGCATGGCTCACGGGTGGCACGCGATCTTGCCAGATCAGCTCTTCTTTGGGCACCAGCGGACCAAGATAGCGCGCCACAGGGCCCATATCGCGGTGCGTCAGCTTGTACCATGCGCGGGCGAAGGCATCGGCCAGTTCCTGAGGGTTTTGGTGAAAGCGCCGCGAGATCTTTTCGTAAGCGGGATCGACGCGCATGGCCATATCGGCAGTGGACATCACCGGCGCGTGGCGCCTGGAGGGATCGTGCGCATCGAGCACGGTGCCTGCGCCGGCCCCGTCCTTGGGTGTCCATTGATGCGCGCCAGCCGGGCTCTTGGTCAGCTCCCACTCATATCCTAGCAGCACATCGAAATAGCCATTGTCCCAACGGGTGGGATGGGTGGTCCAGGCCCCTTCCAGGCCGCTGGTGATGGCGTGGACGCCCTTGCCAGTGCCAAAGCTGTTCTTCCAGCCCAGGCCTTGCTCTTCCAAAGACGCGCCTTCCGGCTCGGGGCCGACATACTGCCCTGGATCGGCCGCGCCATGCATTTTGCCGAAGGTGTGGCCACCGGCTGTCAACGCCACGGTTTCTTCGTCATTCATGGCCATGCGCGCGAAGGTTTCGCGGATATCGCGCGCGGAGGCGAGCGGATCAGGCCGGCCGTTGGGCCCCTCGGGATTGACGTAAATCAGCCCCATCTGCACCGCCGCGAGCGGGTTTTCCAACTGGCGATCGCCGCTATAGCGCTTATCGCCCAGCATTTCGCCCTCGGGGCCCCAGTAGATGTCTTCTTCCGGCTCCCAAACATCGGGGCGCCCGCCGCCGAAGCCGAAGGTTTTCAGGCCCATGGAATCCAGCGCCACATTGCCAGCCAGGATCATCAGATCGGCCCAAGACAGATTGCGCCCATATTTTTGCTTGATCGGCCACAGCAAGCGGCGGGCCTTATCGAGATTGCCATTATCTGGCCAGCTATTGAGGGGAGCGAAGC
>JAKFWI010000011.1 GCA_021731965.1 Hyphomonadaceae bacterium
CGGTGGCTTCGAGCGGCTCGATAAAGCCTTGGCTTAGGCCAACTGCCAGACAATTGCCCGCCCAATGCCGCTCCACCCTACCCACGCGCATTTTCAAACTGCGCGCCGGCACATCACTATCAAGTAGGCCAAGAGCCGCCCGCAATTCCGTCTCCGCCGCGTCCGGCGTGCAATAATCGGAAGCAAACACGTAGCCATTGCCGCTGCGCGTAGTCAGCGGAATGTCCCAGCGCCAGCCATGCCGCATGGCGATCGCCCGCGTGGCGCTCGCGAGGCCCCCCGCCGCGCGCGGCGTCGGCATCACCACGGCGCTATCATTGAACAAATTGTCTTTGAACGACACGAACGGGATGTTCAGCGCTTGTTGCAGGATCAGGCTGCGAAAGCCGGTGGCATCAATGAAGAAATCCGCCTCGATCGCTTCTCCGCCGCGCGCCCGCAGGCATTGCACTTGGCCGTCTGGCCCCAGCGTGACGCCCTCAATGATGCGGTCCAGCCGGCGCACGCCCAGCGATTGCGCATGGCGACCCAGAAACTGACCCACCAGTTGCGCATCGAAGTGATAGCCATAGGCGATGTCAAAAGGAAAATTTTCGGCTGCAATCGGTGCCAATTGTTTTTGTGCCAATTTGGCTGAAAGAAAAAAGCGATCCGGCTGCGCCGCTATGTCCACGCCTTGGCGGCGCAAAAAGGAATTGTAATGAAAGCCAGGCGCAGTATGCGCGTCAATTGGCGAGGGAAAGGGGTGGAAATAAGATGTATGCCCCGGCGCGGAAGACCAATCGTGAAAGCTAATGCCATTTTTATAGGTGGCATTGCATTGCGCCATCCACTGCGCCTCGGCGAGGCCAAGCTTCTTGAAAAAGGCCTTTAACTGCGGAGTTGAGCCTTCGCCAACGCCAACGATGCCAATTTCAGACGATTCAATGACGGTAATCTCGATATTGGCATCGCGCCAATGGTGCGCCATCAGGCACGCGGCCATCCAGCCGGCGGTGCCGCCCCCGAGGATAACGAAGCGAAAAGGCACCGAAAGATCGCGCCGCACGAAGACCCCCTCAGCTTGGTCAATGAGCGATCCTATCGTGCGCTGGGCAACAAAGCTGCGTCAACCCTTTACCGGGCTTTGTCAAGAAGCGGCGTGTTGTACCTTGGCGCGGGCCGCACGCCGCTGCCCCCACGCGCGCGCGCCAAGCCAGGCCAGCGGCCCCAGCACGATGGCGAACGGCAACAATGCAGCAAGCAGCCTGATCAGAAAAGCAAAGCCGGCCACCATTGAGCCAAAAAATCCGTTAACCGCATCGCGCAGCGGCAACCAGGCATCGCTGCCAATGGCCGATGGCCGGCTGGAATATTCCAGCGTCAAGAGTGAGGTGGCGACCCGCGCCTGCATAACCGCCAGATTGGATGTCAAGCTGTTCAGCTCCCCCTGCACGCGGGCCAATTCGCGCTCCGCCTCCAGTAAATCCGAGAGCTTGCCGGGGCGGCTTTCCAGCAGCTTTTGCAAACGATCGCGCAAGGTGCGCTGCGCCGCGAGCGTGGCCGAGGTATCGACGATATCGCGTGTGAGGTCTTGCGAATTGGTGCTGGAGGCCGAAATCCGCCCTCCGGCCTGCTTGGCATCATTCGCCAGACTGGCGCGAAAAGCCTCCAGCCAGCGCGGCTCGGCGCGCATCTCCAGATGGCCTGCAAGGTTATCTTCGCCATAGCGCTGGGTGGAGGAATTGATAATCTGGCAGCGCGCCGCGCCAGCTGCGCCGCAAGCCGCTTGATGGCGCCCGAGCATCACCGGAACAGATTCGGTGGGAAGCTCAAATCCCACGCCGTAAGAATAGGCCAATAAAGGCGTGCCGGCTAAAGCCCGAGCCGAGGGAGACGCGTCCGATGGTAGCGCGGCGGGCGGCGGTGGCGCGGAGCTAAAGGCTTCCGCGTTCTGCGAGGCGGCGGCAACGAGCCCGTCTCCCGCTGCCTCCACCACACTCGTGGCCTCAGGGGCCGCCTTCTGCTGCTGGGGCGGACTACAAGCCGCCAACAGAATTGACAAAACCGCGATCCGCGATCCACGCATGCCCGCCTCCACCGATATCAGCCCTCAGACTACAACATGAGCTGCGCGTAATGTTGGCATGACTGTGCGGAGCCGCCGAAATCGCGCACCTATTCGTGAGCAACGCTCAAAAGGCGTTGCAGCTAGGCTCAAAGCGCTATTGCGCCCGCGTCAAATCTTCCCAGCGCCGCCCATCGCTAAGCAAATTACGCAGGAAGGAGACATTGCTCGCCACCTGCTCAGGCGCGAGATCGACGCGCTGAATGTCTTCGGCTTCACCAAAGCGGCCCTGTAAGCCAATCGCGAGCGCCAGGTTTTGTCGAGTTTCGGCGCTGGCACCCGGCAATTCCACTGCTTTGCGCAACACCTCTTCAGCCTTGGCGGCATCGCCGGTCAGCAAATAGGACACGCCCAGATTGGTCATCACCCCCACCGAATCGGGCACCAAAGCCAAAGCGGCCTGATAGGCTTGACGCGCCTGCACCGGGCGCCCGGCCTGATCCAGCGCCACGCCCAAAGCATCGCGCGCACGCCAATCCTGGCTATCTTCTTGGACCAATTCCGAGAGAATCAGCACCGATTCCGCACCCCGCCCAAGCGCCAGCAGCGCGTGCGCATAGGCCCGGCGCAATTCCTTGTCATCGGCCATGCGCTGCAGCGCCAGCGCGCCGGCCTCCACCGCGCGATCGGGTTGGTGCCCGCGGCGCAAAGCGTTGACAAACTCGGCCGCGGCCACGGGGTCATCGGGATAAAGATCGGTTTGCTTGGCCCAAAAGCTCATCTGCGACAGCGTATCGGCCTTGACGATTTGCGCGCGTGCGGTCAGCTCGGCCTTGCCGAGTTTGGTCCCCACCTCGGTAGAGGCGCAGCCGGTCAGCGCGGCGGCGGCAAGCAAAAACGTGAATGGTGATGGTTGGGACATGCTTACCCCTGTTCAGACCGCCATGTTGGGCTGCAACACTCCACAAAGCGTTAACACTGGCCGGGCAAGCGGGCCGGGCAAGCGGGTTTGCGGCGCAGCCGAACGCGGTTACAGCAGGGCTAGCCCTGACGCCGTTTTGGGAGACGAAATGCACGCCGCTGCCTCGATTGATGCCTCGCCTGTCAACGCCTTGAACTTGCAACTGGTTGGCGCGGCCGAATGGCCGAGCCATTGTCGCAAGCTAAGCCCCGGCAGCCAGGCGCTGGCTGCGGCGCAAGGCTTCAAGGCGCAAGCCGGGCGCATATTGTTGCTGCATGGGCAAGACGGGGCATTGAGCGGGGCCGTGCTGGGCCTGGGGGATAAGCCCTCTCCCATGCAGCTAGGCGGTGCCGCGGCGCACTTGCCAAGTGGCGCTTGGCGGATCGGCGCGCTGCCTGCCGGCATGGATGCCACGCAGGCCACCCTGGCTTGGGCGCTGGGGGCTTATCATTTCGATCGCTACAAGGCCCGCCCCCGGCCGCTCGCCTGCCTGAGCCCCCCGGACGGCACCGATAATGCTGAGGTGCACCGGCTGGCGGAGGCGGTCTATTTGGCACGCGATCTCGTCAACACCCCTGCCGGCGATATGGGCCCCGCTGCTTTGCAGACCGCCGCCGAGGGCGTGGCCAGCCGCTTCGGCGCACAATGCACAAGCGTGATCGGAGAAGATTTGCTGCGCCAAGGCTTTCCGCTCATCCATGCCGTGGGGCGCGCGGCGCACGAGCCGCCGCGCTTGGTGCATCTGCACTGGGGCGATTTGCCCGGCGCGCCGCATATCTGCTTGGTTGGCAAGGGTGTGACCTTCGATACCGGCGGCTTGAACATGAAAACCGGGCCAGGCATGGCCATCATGAAGAAAGACATGGGCGGGGCCGCTCACGCGCTGGCGCTGGCGCAGCTGATCATGGCGGCCAATCTGCCCGTGCGGCTAAGCGTGCTGCTGCCCATCGCCGAAAACGCCATTTCCGGCCCTGCCATGCGCCCGGGTGACGTCATCATCAGCCGAAATGGCAGCAGTATCGAGATCACCAATACCGACGCGGAGGGGCGCTTGATCCTGGCCGATGCTTTGGTCAAAGC
>JAKFWI010000250.1 GCA_021731965.1 Hyphomonadaceae bacterium
CCACAAATCGTTGAATATGGCCTCACCGTGCCGGTCAAGAAGAAAAAGAAAAACGGCGGGCAACAAGAGGAAGAACATAGGCGCGCTCTTCTCGGCCTGCCGGAAGAAAACATCCTCTATCTGCTGGAGAAAACCTCACCGCGGCTGCAATCCTGGCAGCGGGAGATCCTGCGCATCGTGCGCAATATCGCCCAATATTTTTATCCGCAGCGCCAAACCAAATTGATGAATGAGGGCTGCGCCTCTTATGTGCATTATAAGATCATGTCGCGTTTGCATGAGCAAAACCTGATCCATGATGGCTCCTTCATGGAGTTTCTGCACAGCCACACCAATGTGGTGACGCAGCCAAAATTCGATGACAAACGCTATAGCGGCATCAATCCCTATGCGTTGGGCTTTGCGATGATGCGCGATATTGAGCGCATCGTGGTTTCGCCAACGGCGGAAGATCGCCTTTGGATGCCCGATATCGCCGGCAAAGGCGATGCTTATGGCGTACTTCGCGATGTCTGGGCCAATTACCGCGACGAAAGCTTTATCGCGCAATTCCTCTCGCCGCAGCTCATCCGCAGCTTCGGCTTTTTTCATGTGCACGATGATCCCGAGGAGGCGGCCATGCGCGTGGATGCAATCCATGACGAGCAGGGCTATCGCCAGATCCGGCGCATGCTGGCGCGCCAATATGACGTGGCCTGGCGCGATCCGGATATCCAGGTGGTGGATGTGGATCTGGCCGGGGATCGCCGCCTTGTGCTGCACCATAGGGTGATCGATGGCGTGTTGCTGGAGCCCGAGGACGGCGAGCGCGTGCTGCAGCATTTGGCCAATCTCTGGGGCTATGAGGTGGTGTTGTTCTCGATCGATGCAGAGGGGGGCGATGTGCTCGAAGAGCTCACCGCCCGGCCCAACCAGCATTTTTCGTAAGCGCCCGAGAGCATTTTCAAAGAAATCGAAGTCGAATCCTGATTCGAAAATGCGTTAATTCAACGGGCTAGGGCATAAGTCTTGATCAAGCCGATTTTGGCGTGCAGGGCAGCCGCCGCCATTCCGCCCATGCTGCGCAGGGTGAAATGACGGGCTCGCTGTAATTGGGGGGATTACGCCGATTGCTACACGCCATCGGGCTTGGCGGGATCGACCCAGCCGATATTGCCGTCCGCCCGGCGGTAAACCATGTTCAGCTTGCCTGAAGCGGCGTTGCGGAACATCAAGGCCGGGTTTTCCGAAACCTCGAGCTGCAGCACGGCCGTTGCCACTGGCATGGTGCGCAAATGGGTTTGCGTTTCAGCGATGATCAAAGGGGCGTTGCCTCCTTGCGCGCCAAGGCCGGGCTCGCTGCCATTTCGCGCGCTGCCATTGGCGAGGCTGTCATGGCCTTCGTCGTTGTCATCGTCCGCTGCGGAGGCCAGCACATAATAGGCGCTGGCTTCAGCCGGCAGGGGGCCATTTTTGTGATTTTTCAGGCGCTTGCGATAGCGCCGGACCCGCTTTTCGAGCTTGTCGAGCGCATTTTCAAAGGCGATGTGGGCATCGGGCCCAGCCCCTTGCGCCTGCATCAAAATGCCGGAATCGAGATGGATCGAGACATCCGAGGTGAAATACACGCCGTCTTTGCCCACTGTGACCACGGCATCCGAGGCGCGCGAGGAGTATTTCTCCAAAACCACGGTTAATTCCTCGATGATCTTGGTTTGCAGCGCTTGTCCGACATCCACGTGCCGACCGGCGACTTGCACACGCATGATCTCTCCTTTTCGTGCTGGCGAAGGCTTTTGGCACGATCCGATCGATCGCCGCCGCGAGCAGCCAAGAGGCTAGCTGACTGGACTAGTGTGTCAACGCGATGACGGTGAGGGGCGGGCGGCAAGCGCGTTTTCCTGAAGAAGACGAAAACGAAATTAGTCCGTCATGCCACCGGCGCAAGCGATCGGTGGCATCCACACGCATGGACCCCACCGATGCCTGCGGCCCGGTAAGGTGACGCAGAGACAATGGCAAATACGGGCTTGATGACAAAAGACCAGCGGTGGGCAACGGATTCGATAACGAAGAGCGAAATTACCGCGCCAAACGCCGGCGCCGCTCCACCGAGGAGGGGATGCGCATGGCTTCGCGGTATTTCGCCACCGTCCGGCGCGCGATTTCGATGCCGCTGGCGCGCAGCACCTCGACGATGCGATCGTCCGAGAACACGTCACGATCACTCTCGCTATCGATCATGGCCTTGATTCGATGGCGCACCGCCTCAGCGGAATAGGATTCCCCGCCGTCGGCCGCGCCGATCGAGGCGGTGAAGAAATATTTCAGCTCAAAAACCCCGCGCGGGGTGGAGATGTATTTATTGGAGGTCACCCGGCTGACCGTGGATTCGTGCATGCCGATGGCATCGGCCACGGCCTTCAGGTTGAGCGGGCGCAGCCGCGATACCCCATAGGCCATGAAGCCATCCTGCTGGCGCACGATCTCGCGCGCCACCTTCAAAATCGTCCGTGCCCGTTGATCCAGGCTTTTGACCAGCCAAGAGGCGCTGGCGGCGCATTCGGTGATGAAGGTTTTTTCCGCCTCGCCACGCGCGGCTTTGCCGACTTGCGCCGCATAGCGGCTATTCATCAGCACACGGGGAAGGGAATCGCTGTTCAGCTCGACCAGCCAGGAGCCGTCCGAGGCCCGCGCAACATAGATATCGGGCACGACGGCTTGCACAGGGCCGCCGCCGAAGGCCGCGCCGGGCTTGGGAGTCAGCGCCCGGATTTCCGCAATCATTTCGGCCAAATCTTCGCCATCAACACCGCAGGCGGCCTGCAAAGCGCGCAAATCCCCGCGAGCGAGCAGATCGAGCCGGGCGATCAAGGCCGCCATGGCGGGATCGAAACGGCCGCGATCTTTCAGTTGCAGCGTCAGGCATTCGGCCAAAGAACGGGCCATGATCCCTGCCGGCTCGAAGCTCTGCATGGCGCGCAGCACGCTTTCCAGCTGCGCGAGGCGGCAGCCCAATTGCGTGGCCATATCTGGCAAATCCACGCGCACATAGCCCCAGTCATCGAGCCGATCGATCAGCGCCGCGCCGATCATGCGCTGTTCGGGCGTAAATCCCGCCAGCGTCATCTGCCCCTCCAGGTGCTGAACCAGCGAGACGGGCTCGGGCGAGGCGATATCGAGCCCCTGGCCGAGATCTTCGCCGCCGCGGCCCGAACCTGCCTTCGACCAATCCATCCCCGGCGCTGCGCCCGCCTCCGCGAGCTCCGCGGCGGAGAGATCGGGGTGCAAATCGGGCAAGGCCACGTCCAGGTCCACCTGCTCGGCGTGCTCGGGCTTGGTGGAATCCTCGAACGGATCGACTTCCGGCTCCGCGCGCTCCAGCAGCGGGTTGCGCTCCAGCTCGCTATCGATGAAGGCGGCCAGCTCAATCGAGGAGAGCTGCAGCAGCTTGATGGCCTGCTGCAATTGCGGCGTCATCACCAGGCCCTGGCCTTGACGCATTTCCAATCGCGGAGATAGCGCCATGCCGCAGGCCTCTAATTGGAAAACCGTTCGCCGAGATAGACCCGGCGCACGGATTCATCGGCCATCACCGCCTCAGGAGCCCCCTCGAACAGCACTTCGCCAGAATAGATGATGTAGGCGCGATCCACGATATCGAGGGTTTCGCGCACGTTATGATCGGTGATCAAAATGCCAATGCCGCGCTGTTTCAAAAACACGATCAATTCGCGGATATCGTTGATGGCGATGGGATCGATGCCGGCAAAGGGCTCATCCAGCAGGATGAAAGAAGGGCGGGTGGCCAGCGCCCGGGCAATCTCGACGCGGCGACGCTCCCCACCCGATAGGGCCGTGGCCGGGGAATTGCGCAAATGATCCACCCGCAATTCCGATAGCAATTGCTCCACGATCGGCACGCGCGCGGCGCGCCGCGGTTCGACCAATTCGACGATGGAGAGCACGTTTTCCCAAACACTCATTCCACGAAAAATGGAGGGTTCCTGCGGCAAATAGCCAACGCCCAGCCGGGCGCGCTGATACATCGGCAGCCCGGTGACCTCTTCGCCATCG
>JAKFWI010000002.1 GCA_021731965.1 Hyphomonadaceae bacterium
GGGGTGGTGGCCATGGGGGCGGCCTTGACGCTGCGCCAGCGCGAAGCCTCCGGCGCGCTAGAGGATAGCGCCGCGCAGGGGTCAGCGCCCGCGCTGCCCACGCCCAAGAAAGCGCCGCAATGAGCTTATGGAGCCTGCCCGCGCAGAGCGCCGCCTTGACGCCCTTTGCGTTTTTGCTGGGTGGCTTGTTGTGCGCGCTCGTTTGGTATTCGCGTATCGCGCAGATATTGGCGCTGGCGGTGTGCGCAGCGATTGCGGCAGGCCTTGCGGCGATTTTGAGCGGGCTTCCGGGCGATGCGGTGTTGAGCTGGGCCTATGCCGATTGGGCACCAGGGGCGCGCTCAGGCCTGCGGCTCGACGCCTTGTCGGGCCCGCTGGCTTTGCTGATCGCCAGCACGGCTTTGCTCAGCGGTTTGTTGACCTGGAAAAGCGGTGCGGATGGGCGCGCTGCTGTCGTGCGCTTGGCCTGGGCCGGGGCCGCCTGCGGGGCGGCCTTTTCAACCGATTGGCTGGAGGCGAGCGCCTGGCTGACCGGGGCTGGCTTGGCGCTGAGCGCGCTTATTGCCCTGCAGGCGGACATCGTGCCGCGCGCCGCGGCCTGGGCTGGGCGGGTATTTGTCTGGCAGGCGCTGGCAGGCGGGACGATCATGCTGGGCCTGGGTCTCGTTTTCGCCAATTCTGGGGGCTTGGAGCCGGACCGGGTCGGCGTCATGCTGGATGGGGCGCGCCACGATCCTTTGGCGTTTGTTGGCGTGGCGCTGGTCAGTACTGGGCTGGCGGCTTTTGCAGGGTTGGCCCCGTTGCACGGCGGCGGCGCAGGCGCGAGCAGCGCTGTGGGCAGCGAGGGGGCCTTGATCATCATGGCCTCCGGCTTGGTGGGGTTCTCTTGCTTTTTGCGGATTGAGGGCGCGTTTCTCGCCGCCTGGGGCGCGGGCATCAGCGTGTTTTTGCTTGGCCTCGGCGCGCTCGGCGCGTGCTGGGCGGCCAGCCAGATGGCCACTGCCAGCGCGCTGCGGGCGGTCGCCTTATTGGCCTGGTCTAGCCAGCTTGGCATCGCGCTGATCAGCGTCGTGGCGCATGAGCCCTACGGCGCGGTGCTGCATATCTTGGCAAGCACGCTGGCGGTTTCGGCTTTGCTGATGGGCGCGCATGGGCTGGAGGGCCGCTTCGGGCCGCTGCCGATCAGCCGCCTGCACGGCTTGGGGCGCCGATCCCCGATCGCTGGCGGCGCGATCGTCATCGCCATGCTGAGCCTGACGGGCGCGCCCTTCACCGTCGGCTTTGTCAGCCGCTTTGCGGTGATGGAAGCGGTGATCGCGGGGGGCGGGGCGTGGGCGGCCATCGCGTTGACCTTGACGTCCCTGCTTGGCATGTGGGTGGCGGCGCGGCTGATCCAAATACTGTTTTTGAACGCGCCAGACGGCAGGGTCGAAGGGGTACCGGCGCGGCTAGCGGGGGGTTGGGTGCAGGTGCCGGTCACGCTGCTGCTGGGCTTGGCCTGCGTCTATTTTGGGCTGGCGCAACCGCCGGCGGCCGTTGGCGCCCCGGCCGCATTGCTGGAGCGCCCTCATGGACGCTGAGCGCCTGCTATTGACTTTGCTTTGTTTCGGCGGTGTGGGGCATGCCATCGCGGTGGCGGCCTTTGCGCGTCAGCCGGCTTGGCGCAACATCGCCCATGTGGGGTTTTCAGGGCTGACAGCGCTGGTTTCGCTCAGCGTCTTGCTGGCGGTGATGGGGGAGCACGCGCCCGCCATCGCTCTGGCCTGGCCGACCTCCCCGGGGGAGCTGGCTTTGCGCGCTGAACCCATTGGGGCCTTGGTGGCGGCTTTGATCGCCTGTTCGGGTTGCGCTATCAGCGTGTATGCCGTCGGCTATATCCGCGCGGTGCGTGAGCAGCAGCCCGCCCGCTTGCAGGCGGTAAGCGGGCTGGCGGTGAGCATGGCGTGCACGGCCGCCTTCGCCGATTCGCTGATCACCTTTTTTATCTTTTACATGGCCCTGGCCATCTGCGTCAGCGCGCTGGTGGTGCATGCCAGCAATGGGCGCGCGGCACGTGCCGGGGGGCGGGCGCTGCTGGTGTTTTTGCTCTGCGGGCTTGGTGCGTTTTTGCCGGCGACGATCTGGACCGAATCGCTGGCAGGGGATGTGACCTTCCTCACTGGCGGAGTTTTGGAAGGCAAAGTCAGCCCGGCTGAAGGCAGCGCGTTGCTGGCGCTGTTTTTCGTGGGCCTGGGGGCGATGGCGTGCCCGCCACTTCAGGGATGGACGCGCGATCTCGCTCTTGCGCCCTCGCCCAGCGCCAGTCTGGGCCTGGCGGTGCTCATGCCCGGCGTGCTGGGGGTCGGCTTGTTGAAAATCACACTGTTCATCTTCGGCCCGGCGTTGATCGAGGCGCATTTCACCCGCCCGGCTTTGATCGCGCTGTGCGCCTTCAGCATGTTGGCCCATTCCGTGGCCATGACGCGCCGGGAGGGCCTGCGGGCGCGTCTGGTTGATCTGGCGGCGGTGCAGATGGCCAGCATCGCGCTGGGGGCGCTGTTGGGCGGATCGGCGGGTGCGCTGGGGGCGGTGCTGCAATTGGCGGCAGGCTGTTTTTCCAGCCTGGCACTGTTTTTGGCCATCGGCTCGGTTTGGGTCGCCACGGCGCGCGACGATGCGCGCGCCACCCGGGGCCTGGCGCGCGAGCTGCCATTGAGCTTTTTGGCCTTCGCCATCGCGGCTTTGAGCGCGGCGGGGACGCCGCCTTTGGCCGGTGCCTGGCCGCGCTTGTGGCTGGCTGCCGGCGCGCAACAGGCGCAGTATTGGCCGGTGGCCATCGCTTTGCTGATCAGCGGCTTTTTGACCTTTGCGGCCTTGGTGGCACCGGCGGTGCGTGCGGTCATCGATCCTGCGCCGGAAGATCCGTTTACCCGGCCTGACGGGGCCTCTTTGCTGCTTTCGGTGCCCGCAGCTGTGGCGGGCGCGGCGGCCATCGGGCTGGTGCTGGCGCTCGATCCGCTCAGCCAAATGATCGCCTTTGCTGTGGAGGCCGGCCGGTGACGATTTCTCCCGCTTCGCGAAGCACGCTTTGGCGGCCTTGGCTGGCGACCCTGGCCTGGTTGGCGGGTTTGATTTCTGCCTTGGGCTTGGAATTGGCGATGGGGCCGATCGGCCTGTGGCGGCTTGGGCCGGAGCAGATCGGTGCCTTCGCGGGCTTTGGGATTTGCCTGGCGCTGGCATGCGCGGGCCTAGCCTGGTGCGTGCGAGCGCTGGCCCCGCGCCTCGGCGGCGAAAGCGGCCGGGAGGATGTGCCGTGATCGCCATCGGCCTCAACCCGGGCCTCGTTTTGCTGGCCGGCGCCGTGCTGGTCTTGGTGTGCACGAATGCGCTGCGCATGCCGATCATGCTGGGTACGGCCATCGGTGCGATGGCCCTATCCTTCACCAATGATTTCGGGAGCTATGCCCGCTTCGCGCAGATCGGGCTGGAAATCACTCCGCTGCAGCTTGACCCCTTGGCCCAGGTGTTTGGCCTTGGGGTGGGTCTGGCGGCCATCATCCTGGTGATCGCCTCTTCGACAAAGCGCCATCGCTGGCGCGACGGGGCTTTGCTGGCCGCCAGTGGCGGGGCGGCGGGTGCCATTTTCTCCGGCGATTTGATCAGCTTCACCGCTTATATGGAAACCGCTTCTTTGGCGGTGGTGGCGCTGGTCTTTTGCGACGGCAGCGCCATGGCCCGCAAAGCCAGCATCCAGGTATTGGCCTGGCAAGCGTGCGCTGGGGCCTGTTGGGCCACCGGAGCCGGGCTGATTTGGGGCAAGACGGGGCAGAATATCATGGGGCCGATGGCGCTGGATGGGCCGGGGCCGGCTCTGATCCTGCTCGGCATTCTGGTCAAAGCCGGGGCGGTGCCGGCCCATGCTTGGTTGCGGGTGTGCGCAGGCGCGAGCCGCGGCATCGCTTTGGCGGCGATTTTGATTAGTGTGCCG
>JAKFWI010000067.1 GCA_021731965.1 Hyphomonadaceae bacterium
AAAAAATCCTGCCGTCCCATAGGGATGCGGCCGATTTCGGCTTCGGGTTCGTCGTGTCCCAGCCTCCGTAGCACCGCTACGCGAACTGGGCCTCTCCTGCCCGAAAGCGCAAAATCGGCTTCGCATCGCGGCTCGCGGGAGTTTTTCAGCAGCCTGCTAGAGCGTGCCTCCGCCGGGAATCGACGGCTGCATGGCACAACGGCGCATGTTTTCGACAAAACTACCCCTGCGGTTTTGTGCCCGAAAATGCGCTAAATTGATTGATTAGGTCGCAATTGGACGAGAAGCCAGACCCCACTTTCTGTGAAAGCGGGCGCGCAGTTGAGGTGCTGCGCTCTGCGTCCCTGCAGGGATCAAGCGCACATAAGGGTGGTTATGCAACAGGAAGGCGAAGGGCCCATTGGGCTGCACGCGCAGATTGCCAGTTTGGAACAGGTTTTGAGCACCTTTACCGTGCTGACCGTTCCGCCTTATCAGCGCTCCTATTCCTGGACACAAACCGAGGTCAGCCGGCTGATCCAGGATGTCCGCTTGGCCGTGGCGCGCGATGCGCCGTATTATTTCGTGGGGCTGTTGGTGCTGGTCAGCACTGAGCCTCAAAAAGCCGAAATCGTTGATGGGCTGCAGCGCCTCACCACGCTTTCCATGGTGCTGGCTTATGTGCGCGATCGGCTGGGCCCCGAGGAGGGAGCCTCGCTCGCCGCATTGTTGGCACCGGCCTGTGCCGACCCGGCCGCGCCGCGCGGCTTATGCCTGCGCCGCGTCGATGCCCAGTTTTTCCAGCGTAATGTGCAAAGGCCTGGGGCCATGCCGGCGCTCGCGGCCCAGACCGGCGTGGAAAACGAAACCCATGCATTGTTGATCGAAGCGGCAAGGACAATCGAGGAGGCTTTGCGCGATCTCGATGCCGCGGCGTTAAGCGCGATGCGCCGCGCTTTGCTGACCAGGGTGGTGTTTAGCGTGATGCGTAGCGACGATCGCGAAGGCGCGTCGCTGCTGTTTCGGGTATTGAACGATAGCGGCCAAGACCCTTCCGACGCGGCGATGATCAAATCGGAGCTGCTGACCCAGGCCAGCTTGAGCGACGCCGAAGGTGACGCCTTCGCGAATGATTGGGATGGCCTGGAAGAGCGGGTCGGGCGCTCGCGCTTTGAGACCTTGCTGGACATGGTGCCTTTGATCGTGAGCGGGCAAGGCGGGGAAACGCGCGGCGATCTGGCGGTCTTTCGCCGGGATGTCTTGACGCAGGTCAATGCCAAGCAGTTTTTGGCCGACGATTTGCCCCGCTATGCGCGTGCTTTACAGGCGCTCGATCGGCGCGCCATCGATGCGGGCGAACACACCGGGGAAGTGCGCCGGCGCATCATCTGCCTTAGCTGGCTGCGCGATCGCTATTGGCTGGCCCCCGCGGTGGCGTTTCTGGCTAATCATGCCGGCGATGGCGCTTCTGACGCAGCCAATTCCCTGACGCGGCGCTTTTTCGAGGGGCTGGAGCGCCTGGCATTCGCGACCTTTTTCGGCGTGATCAAATCGGATCGGCGCCAGGAGCGTTTTGCGCGCGTGGTGCGCGCCCGCGGCCGGCCGGAGGCATTGTTTGGGGCCAAGGGGGCGCTGGAACTCACCGACGCCGAGCGCCGCGATCTCATTCATCGGCTCAACACCCCGTTCCAGAGCCAAAGCAAAGCCAAAGAGCGCCGCATCGTGGCTTGGCGCGTGGAGGCCGCGCTTGGCCAGGCGTTCGAAATGTCCGGCCAGTTCACACTGGAGCACATCTTGCCGGTGCGCCCCTCGGGGCTCTGGCTGGCTAGTTTTCCACAGGAATCGCTGCGAGAAACCCTCACGCATTTGATCGGCAATTGGGCCATCGTGTCGGAATGGGAAAACCAGGTGGCGGCGGACAAGAGTTTTAAAGAAAAGCTGGGCATATTTTTTCGTGCCAGCAAAAAGGAGCCGGTGCGACCACTGACCCAAGATCTTCCAGAACACCAGGAATGGACGCCCACCGCGATAAAATTGCGACATGAACGCTTAGTAGCCAGACTATGCCAGGATTGGGACTTGCTGAAGCGCGTCGAGCGCTAAACTGAAGTGCTGTTGCGCGAATGCCACATGCTGCGCCGCAACACGGCTTGCCATAAATCTGTAACAAATATATGAAGCCCGTGTTAAAAAGGGGGCGTAGCAGGCCGTCAGAAAGCAGAGACCATGGCGCATCGCCAATGGCTTGCTGTTGCGATGGGGCTTTGCATATGCGGTTTAAGAATCTTTGGGCAACGGGCGCGGCGGTGGCCGTGGTGGCGGCGGCGGCCACGCCGGCTTTCGCGCAGCAGATCACCTCGGGCGTGCGCGGCACGATCACCGATGCGGCTGGGGCCCCCTTGGCGGGCGCGAGCATCACCGTGACCGACACGCGCACCAATTACGAAACCGTTACGTCCACGAGTGGCGGCGGCCAATTCGTGCTCAGCGGCCTGGAAACAGGCGGGCCCTATTCCGTGACGATTGCGGCCGAAGGCTTCCAAACCCAGCGCCTGGATAATCTCTTGCTGTCCTTGGGCGATACCGCCAGCGTTTCCGTGTCGCTCAATCCTGCCGATGAATCGGAAGAAATCGTGGTGGTCGCGGCGCGCGATCGCACCACGCGCGTGGCACTTGGCCCCAATCGCGTGTTCAATGCCGAAACCGTTTCGGGCGCGCCAACCATCACGCGCGATTTGCGTGACACCCTGCGCTTTGATCCGCGCTTGAACGTTACCGCCAATGCCAATGGCACGCAGCAAAACGTTTCCTGCTTGGGCGGCAACAACCGCTCCAACAGCTTCACGATTGATGGCGTCGCGCAGGGCGATTCCTTCGGCCTCAATGCTTCGGCCTTCGCCAATCGCTTCAGCAATCCCTATCCGCTGAATGCCACCCGCCAGCTTTCCGTGGAGTATGCACCTTTTGACGTGCAGTACGCCAACTTCTCCGGCTGCAACATCAATGTGGTGACCAAGAGCGGCTCGAATGAATTCCATGGCAGCGGCTTTGGCGAATATAGCAGTGATGGCCTGACGGGTGAGCGGGCACTTACGGCCGTTGTCTCCGGACGTTCTCAAACCCGTAATTTCCGCTGGGGTGCCGAATTTGGTGGTGCCTTGATCAAGGACCGCGTGTTTTTCTACGGCGCGTATGAAGAGCAACAATTGGGCGGCAACCCCGTATCCTTCGGGCCGATTGGCTCCAATTCAGGGACACCTCAAACCTTCATCTCGGCGAATCAAGTCGATACCATCGGCGCACGCATCGCGCAGGTTTATGGCTTCGATCCGGGCGGCATTGTCACCGATCAACCGTTCACCACCCGCAAGATCTTGACGCGCTGGGATTTTGTCTTGGCGGAAGGCCACAAATTGGCGTTCACGTATTCGCGCTTTAACGAAGGGCAAATTCAAGGGGATGACGGCCCGAACTCCACCACCTTCGCGTTTGGCAGCAATTTCCAAACCCAGGGCACGACAGCGCAAACCTATTCCGCGCGCTTGTTCTCGCAATGGACGGACAACCTCTCCACGGAAATCCGCGCCTCGCGCTCTGATCTGGCCGACGTGCAGAACCCACTTGGGGGCGGCGAGGCGCAAGGTGCCAATCCGATCCCGCGCATCGTGATTGGCGTGACGGCCGATGGCACGGGTGGAACGACGAATGGTGCCGTGGGTGTGTTGATTGCGGGGCCCGGCTTTAGTCGTGCCGCGAATGATCTGCGCAATCAGACGGATCAATTCCGTGGCCTGCTCAACTATACCGCAGGGCAACACACCTTCACGGTCGGCTATGATTGGAACCAAGTGGATGTGTTCAATCTGTTCGTGCAAAATGCCACGGGCACGCTGAACTTCTCGTCCTTGGCCAATTTCAACAACAACATCCTGAATCCCACGGGCCTGCTGACATCGACGCCCGCGCCGGCCAATGT
>JAKFWI010000097.1 GCA_021731965.1 Hyphomonadaceae bacterium
AGCCGATCGGGTAATGCGGAAAGGTGGCATCCTCGCCCATCACATCATAGAGCTTAGCGGCTTGTTCCACGGGCACGCTGCAAAGCCAAGGCTGGTCCACGTTTCTATGCGGCAAATGGCATCTCAATTATGTTGGCTCCAACGGGGCGAACGGGCCCTATCGCAATTGGCCAACAAGCCGGGGTTTTGAGCGCGCCTATTGGTTCCAGGGGCATTCGACTGATCACTTCCATCCCTCCGAATTGATCGATGGCATCACGCCCATCGAGGCGCCGCCTAAGCCGGATTACTTCGCCAATGATGATTTCACCGATCAAGCCATCCTTTATCTGCGCACGCAGCAGGCGCTGAACCCGGAAAAGCCGTTTTTCCTGCAACTCGCCTTTCCGGGCGCGCATTCGCCGCTGCAAGCGCGCCCCAAAGAGCGGGATGCGTATAAAGGGGCCTATGATGCCGGCTGGGATGTGATCCGCGCGGCCCGGCTGGAGCGCCAGCGCGCCATGGGCCTCGTGCCGGAGACCACAGCTTTGCCCCCGCTGGTGGCTGGCGAAGCCGGCCCCTGGGAGGGCCTGGACGCCAGCTCCAAGCGGCTGTTTGCGCGCTATATGGAGGTCTATGCCGCGCTCGTCAGCAATGTGGACGCCAATGTCGGGCGGCTCATGGCCGCGCTCGAGGAATTAGGCGTGGCTGACAACACCATGGTGCTGGTGATTTCGGATAACGGGGCCTCGGCAGAAGGCACGCCTAACGGCTCGCCCAACGTGTTCACCGCCGCCTTTGGCCGCAGCGTGCCCGTGGAACAAGCCGCTAAGCTCTATGATGTGATGGGCGAGGATGCCACCTTTCCGCATTACCCGATCGGCTGGACCAGCGCCTCCAACACGCCATTTCGGCTCTACAAACAATACGCCCATCTGGGCGGCGTCGCCGATCCGCTGATCATCTCATGGCCGAAACGCATTGCGGCCAAGGGCGAAATCCGCCAGCAATTCGTGCATGTGATCGATCTCTTTCCCACCTTGCTGGAGGCGGCGGGCATCGAGCGCGCCGACACCTATCAGGGCCGTGCGCAAAAGCCCGTGGAGGGCCAAAGCGTCCTCGCCACCTTTGCCTCCGCGGAGGCGAAAACCCGCACCGAGCAATATTTCGAACTCAGCGGCAATCGCGCGTATCTCGATGGCAATTGGCGTCTCGTGGTGCGCCACCAGCGCGGGCGCCGCTTTGAAGAGGATCAGTGGGAATTGTATGATCTTTCCAAAGACTTCAACGAATTGAACAATCTCGCGGCAGCCGATCCGGCCCGCGTGCAGGCCATGATCGCCAAGTGGGAAGCGGCCGCCATGGCCCATAACGTCTACCCGCTTGATGATCGCAACCTGGTCATCCGCTTGGTCCAGGATCGCCAGGCCAAAGGCATCCGCAAGCATTGGGATATCCGCCCGCCGATCGAGCGCTTGGCGCGAGACGTGGCCCCGATCGTCTGCGGGCTATCGCATGAAATCGAAGTCACCTGCACCCGCGAAGGTGATGGGGTGTTGGTGGCGCAGGGTTCGAAGCATGCGGGCTGGACACTCTATATCAAGGATGGCGCGCTGTTTTATGAACAAAGCTTGATCCCCTGGGCCGAGCGGATCGAGGGACCCGCTTTGGCAAAGGGCAAACTGATCGTGAAATACGTGCAAACCATGCGCTCGCGCCCCTTCGATGGCGATGGTGCGCTCTATGTTGGCGGTCGCCGGGTGGCCAGTCACCGTTTTGAGCGGGTGCTGTTCTCGCCCTCTTATGACGGCTTCACGGTGGGAGCCGATCTCGGCAACCAGGTGTCGCTGGCTTATCATGGCCCCAATCCCTTCCAGGGCACGATTGAGCGCGTGCGCATCGATGTGGACACCAGCCCCACCAGCGTGTTCGAGAACCAGCGCTTTCTTGATGCCATGGGCCTGCGCATTTGACGCCCATGATCACCATCCCCGCCGGGGATTATTCCCTCGGCTCGGATGCACACTACCCGGAGGAGCGCCCGGCCCGCACGGCATCGCTCGCGGCGTTTCGCTTGGATCAGCGCCCGGTCAGCGTCGGTGATTTCGCCCACTTCGTGGCACGATCGGGCTATGTCACGCAGGCGGAGCGCGCCGATCCGCCAGGGTCTGCGGTGTTTGTCATGAGCGCAGGGCCGGTGGATTTGCGCCAGCCCGCCAATTGGTGGCGCTTTGGCGCGGGAGCCAATTGGCGCAGTTCTGGGGACGGCTGCAATGATCTTGTCGCGCACCCCGATCACCCGGTCACGCATGTCACGCACGCGGATGCGCAGGCCTATGCCGCATGGCGGGGCGCGCGTTTGCCCAGTGAGGCAGAATGGGAGGCAGCCGCGCGCTTGGGGCACGGGCCAGCCCCCTATTCCTGGGGCATGGATTTCGCGCCAGCGGGGACGCTGCAGGCCAATGTCTGGACCGGAGCCTTCCCCTGGTATTTCGCCCGCGAAGGCCCGCCCGGCACCAGCGCCATCGGCAGCTATCCGCCGACGCACGGCGGCTTTTTGGATCTGATCGGCAATGTCTGGGAATGGACCAGTTCACCTTTCCATGCACCGGATATGGGCGCGGCGTGCGGCTGTGGGCCTGCGCCGCCGCCAAGCGCGCAGGGCCTTCGCGTGCTGAAAGGCGGCTCCTTTTTGTGCGCAGGCGAATATTGCGCGCGCTACCGCCCCGCGGCGCGGATCGGCGCGGCCCCCGGTGACAGCACTGCGCATATCGGCTTTCGCTGCGCGGCGGATATCGCTTAAGCGGCCAACCGTTTGAACAGGCCGCGATTGAGCATCAATTCGACGATCTGCACGGCGTTGAGCGCTGCGCCCTTGCGCAGATTATCGCTGACCACCCAAAGGGAGAGCCCGTTTTCCACGGTACTATCCTCCCGGATGCGCGAGACATAGGTGGCGAAATCGCCAACGCATTCCACCGGGGTGATGTAGCCGCCATCCTCATGCTTATCGATCACCAACACGCCGGGCGCTTCACGCAGGATTTCGCGCGCCTCCTCCGCGGAGAGGGGCTGTTCAAACTCGATATTCACCGCCTCGGAATGACCAACAAACACCGGTACCCGCACGCAAGTGACGGTCAACTTGATCTTGGCATCCAATATCTTTTTGGTTTCAGCCACCATTTTCCATTCTTCCTTGGTGGTGCCGTCTTCCATGAAATCATCGATATGCGGGATGACGTTGAAGGCGATTTGCTTGGTGAATTCTTCTTTGACCAAAGCGTCATTGACAAACAGCGCGCGTGTCTGCGTCCACAACTCATCCATGGCCGCCTTGCCGGCCCCCGAAACGGATTGATAGGTGGCCACCACCACCCGCTTGATGCGGGCGCGATCATGCAGCGGCTTTAGAGCCACCACCAATTGCGCGGTGCAGCAATTGGGATTGGCGATGATGCCCATAGCCTCAAAGCCGGCCACGGCATCGGGATTGACCTCAGGCACCACCAAGGGCACGCGCGGATCCATGCGCCAGGCGCTGGAATTATCGATCACCACGCAGCCGGCGGCGGCAATCTTGGGGGACCACTCGCGCGATACCGCCCCGCCCGCGCTCATCAAACACAAATCGTAATTGGCAAAGTTGAAATTGGCCAAATCCTGGCATTTTAGGATTTTGTCCCCAAAGCTGACTTCAGCGCCCAGCGAATTGCGCGAAGCCACCGCCGCGACCTCACGCACCTCCAGCATGCGCTCCGAGAGGATTTCCAGCATTTCCCGCCCGACATTACCTGTCGCGCCAACGACCGCGATCCGCAGTCCCATGGTTCGATACTCCTGCCACAAAGCCTGATCCGCTCAAGCCAATCTGTTTGCCGGCCAACACTTAGCATTGCGCGCGCGCCGCCACGATAAAAATTCACCGTTCGCCAGCAACATGCCTTGAAAAAGCGCGCTTGGCCTTGGAATTT